>DATGHB010000478.1:0-11218 GCA_035308265.1 Roseiarcus sp. | reverse complement strand
CCGCTGAGGGCAAAATTCGTCGCCCATTGCGCGCCTTATGTCACCGATGTCGTCGTCGCCGGACACGATCGCGACGCCGTCGCCGCGCTTGTCATTCCGAACCTGGCGACCTGCCGGGAACTCGCTGGCGCGCCGAACGGCGAGGCGGCCGAGATCCTCGCCTGCGCCGGCGTGCGCGAGACATTCGCTGGCCTGCTCGAGACCTTCAACGCCGAGGCGGGCGGCAGCTCGCGGCGCCTGGCCCGCCTGATCCTGATGGACGATCCGCCCTCGCTCGACAGCGGCGAACTGACCGACAAGGGCTCCGTCAATCAGCGCGCGGTCCTGAACCGTCGCGCCGCGATGGTCGAGGAGCTTTACGCGGAAACGCCATCGCGGCGAGCGATCCTGTGGCGCGCTTGAGTCGGGCGCCGCGGACGATAGACGCGGTTCGGCCGCCTTCACGGGCCCCCGTGGACCGGACGCTCATCCGGTCGATTTGGATTGTCTTGGGCGGCCGCCGTTTGGTGGGCGAAGGTTCCCATTCCAAGGGTTGGATTCTTTTGGATTTCCTTGGATTCTCTCGTCAGAATTGAGACTTATCAATGGGTTACGCAGGATTTGCCGGAACCAAAATTTCTCGGGCCCGTGGTCCTTGGCGTTGCCCGCGCGGAACGGCGGAAGCAGCCCTGGCGTGGCGAGGATCGACCATCGAGCAAGCTTAGCGGTGCTTCTGATTTTCTGCAAGAAATTGTTGATGTCCCTCTCTTGCAGAAACCGACGTCGCCGCTCCGGACATCATCGCTTTCCGCCGTCTCGATCCAAAGGCAAACCGCGCTAGCCTTTTTTTCCGCCGCGTCTCAAGCCGCCGCTCTCGCTCACCCAGGCGAGGATCGCCATGCCGAGGAGCGCCGCCAAACCGAAGAAACCCGAGGCCAGCGAAGTGGAGCGCGCGCCGATCAATTCGGTCGATCCCGTCCGCTTGATCCCGATATAGTCGGCGCCGCCATAGCTCGGAGACGGGTTCAGCGCGACCACGCGCGGCAGCGAGATCGCGTCGCCCGGACCTGACGCGATGCGTCTCACCGTGCCGCCGGTCGCTTCCGCGATTGGGCGCAGCTTCTCGGCTGTCGAGACGACATCCTGCATTTCGAGCGGATTCTCGTGGCCGACATTGACCAGCGCGACATGTTCGCCGTCCTCGGCGCGATAGAGGCCGAAGCGATCGACCGTCACATGCGCGCGGCTGAGTCCCGGCGCATAGGGCCTGAGGTCGAGCTTGGTCTTCTTGCCGTCCGGACCGACGAGTTCGGTGTCCAGCGCCTTGCCGCTCACGCTCTGCCGCTCGACCGTCACCTCGCGTCCCTTGGCGCTGGCGCGCAGGGCCTCTTCTTCCAGATCGGGCTCCTTCATCAGCCAGTGGGCCGTGCGGCGCAAGAGGTCGAGATAGGGTCCGCCGCCGTCATAGCCGCGCGCCCAAAGCCACATCTGGTCGCTGAGCAGGAGGCCCACGCGCCCCTTGTCGACCCGCGACAGAATGAGGAGCGGCTTGTCATCGGGGCCGCTCATCACCGTGAGCCCGCTGGTCGGCCTCGCGCCGATGAGCCGGAACCACCGGCCCCAACTCGGCTGGCCGTTGTCGGCGTCAAAGCCGTTCAGCCCCCGCGTCACCGGATCGCGCAGGCCCTCGTCGGTCACCCGGGCGCGGTAGGGGCCCTCGGAATCTTCGCCGGTCGGCTCGGCGGGCGAAATGGCGCCGAGCGGCGAATAGAAGAGGCCCTCGGGGGTGGAGAATTCCGGCCCCTCCGCCATCAACAGCGCCCCGCCGTTGCGCACATAATTGGCGATGTTCTCCAGATAGATGTAGGGCAGGATCGACTGCTGCGCGTAGCGGTCGAAGATGATGAGGTCGAAGTCCTTGATCCTGCGGCCGAACAGATCCGCGACCGGGAAGGCGATCAGCGACAATTCGTTGATCGGCGTGCCGTCGGCGCCCTTCTCCGGCGGGCGCAGGATAGTGAAATGCACGAGATCGACATTGGCGTCGGATTTGAGCAGATTGCGCCACATCCGCTCGCCCGGATGCGGCTTGCCGGAGACCAGCAGCACTCTCAGCTTGTCGCGCACGCCCTCGATGTTGACCACCGCGCGATTGGAGTCGGCGGCGAGCTCGCCTTCGACCGGCGCGACTTCGAGCTCGATCACGTTCGGACCCGGATGATCGATCGGCGCCTTCACGTCGATCTTCTCGCCGACCTTGGCGTCGATCGTCGCGATCGTCTTGCCGTCCCGCCTGACCGTCAGCCTGACCGGCTCGCCGTGGTCGGCGCTGTCCAGGACGCGGGCTTCGATGACCTGGTCCTTGCCGACGATGCCGTAGCGCGGCGCCTCGACCAGTTCGATACGCCGCTGCCGCTCGCCTTCATGACCGGTGATCAGCGCATGCAACGGCGCGTTGAAGCCGAGCGCGGCGGCGGACTTTGGAATGTCGTGCGCGTCGCCGTCGGTGATCATGATTGCGCCGCCGACCCGGTCGGGCGGCGCGTCGGAGAGGACGCCGCGCAACGCGGCGAAGAGCTTGGTTCCCTCGGTCTCGGATTCGTCGCGCGAGGTTTCGACCACCCGGAGGTCGATGTCTCCGAGCGCCTTGAGCCTCGCCTCGATTTCGTCGCGCGCCTTGTCGGTCTGCTGCGGCCGCTCGCCGATGTCCTGGCTCTCGGAACGATCGACCACGAGAGCGACAATGTCCTTGAGCGGGCGGCGGTTCTCCTGAACGAGATTGGGATCGCAGAGGCCAAGCAGCAGGAGCGCCATGCTGAGCACGCGCAGCCACGCGCCGCGGACGCCGCGCCAGATCAGCGCGGCCGAGACCAGCAGCGCCGCCGCGGCAAGCGCGTAAATCGCGGGCCATGGAAGGAAGGGCGAAAGGGCGATCGACCAGGCGCTCAACGGGTCAGCCTTTCGAGGATGTCCTTGGCATGGACCTGGTCGGCCTTGTAATTGCCGGTGAGCGTGTACATGACCAGATTGATCCCGCTGCGCATCGCGAGCTCGCGCTGCCGCGCGCCCCCTGGAATCAGCGGATAGAGCGGGCGCCCGCCGGCGTCCTCGGCCCACGCGCCAGCGAGATCGTCCGAGGCGATGATGATCGGCGAAACGCTGTCGCCCGCGCGCGCCGGACGCCGGACGTGGTCGTTCGGGTCGGGCGGCGGGAGCGCCTCGATCCAGGTCTGCCCGATCGCGGTGCGGCCGACGATGCGGTCGAGCAGATAGAAGGTCTTGGTCAGCACGTGGTCGCGCGGAACGGGCTCAAGCTCCGGCACGTCGACGCCCTTGAGGAACGTGCGCAGCCAGAGCGCCTCCGCGGTCGGCGGCCCGCCCGGGCGCGCGACCAGCGCATCGCGGGTGTCGAAGATCATCGTGCCGCCGTTCTTCATGAAGGCGGCGATGCGGGTGCGCGCCTCGGGCTTCGGCTGCGGCAATCCAGCGACGATCGGCCAGTAGATGAGCGGATAGAAAGCAAGTTCGTCGCGCGCCGGATTGAGACCGACCGGCTCGGCGAGCTCGGCGGACGTGCGGGCGGCCAGAACCCGGGTCAGCGCTTCCAGTCCGAGCTTCGAGGTTTCATCGACCGACGCGTCGCCGGTCACGACATAGGCGAGCCGGGTGGACAAGGCCGCATCCATGTCGCGATCGGAGACCGGCGCGGAGTCGCCCGCTCGGGCCTGGTGCGGGATTGCGGCGAGGCCAAGCGCGCCCACGATGGCAAAGGCGGCGAGCGCTCCTTTGCGGCGGAAGGGGGCGCCGCCCATCAGCCAGATCGAAACCAGCGCGTCGATCATGAGACCAATGAGAGCCGCCGGCAGAAGCCAGCGGCGAAGATCGATCGGGGGGGCGATCGCAAGCGCGCCTTCATGCACAGCAAGGGGCCCGTAATTGGCGCGGGCCAGGGTCGCCCCGAGGGCCAGGGCGTTGACGGCTCGCGACGAGTCCGGCGTACCGTAAAAGCCCGGCGGGTGGAGCGCGTCGCCGGCGCCGGAAAAATCATCGCCGATCGGCTCGGCCTGAGCGGGCGGGGGCCCGAGAACGCCGAAGCCGTTCAGCGTGCGCAGAGGCGGCCGCACCACGCCGTGCTCCCCGACTTTCGCTTTCGCGGCGCCCTCGCCCGGCGCGTCGGCTTCCGCCACGATCCGTTTCAGCATGTCGACGAAGAGACCCGACAGCGGCAGATTCGACCAGGTGGTGTCGGCGGTCACATGGAACAGCACGATGAGACCCTTGCCCCGCCGTTCGGCGGTCACGAGCGGCGTTCCGTCGGCGAGACGCGCCCAGGTCTTCTCCGCCAGTCCAGTCTCCGGCTCGGCGAGCACTTGACGCCTCACCGTCACTTCGTCCGGCGCGGCGAGGCCAAAGAAGGGGCTCCCCGCCTCGAAGGGGGCGATGTGCTTCGGGGTCTCCCAGGACAATGCGCCGCCGAGCAGGCGCCCGCCACGGCGGAGAGCGGTAGGAGTCAAAGTGTCGTCCCCGGCGGCAAGATGCGTGCCCGCGAAGCGCAGCAGCACGCCGCCGCTGTCGAGGAACTCAGTAATCGCGTCGAGTTCCGGGCCCGGCGCGACGCTCATGTCGGCGAGGACCAGCACCGAGGGCTTTTGCTCGATCAGCGAGACGATCGGATCGGTCGAGGAATCATGCCACTCGCTGATGTCGGCGAACGGCTGCAATGCGCGTTTGAGATAATAGCTGGGCGCGAGCAGCGGCTGCGCGACGTCGGCGCTCGCGCCCGAGGCGATGGCGACCCGGCGCCGGCGCGAGCGCTCGTCGATGAGCCAGGTCGCGCCCGCGGAACGTTCGCCGTCGATGACGACCCGCGTGACCTCGTTGCGCAATTCGACGGGCAAGTCGAAGCGAGCTTGGGCCGCCAATTTGGCGCCGAAGTCGAAGGTCGTCCGGCCGATTTCCCGCCCCTGAGCGTCGAGGGCGCGCACCGCCCCCGTCCCCGGCGCGTGGGCGTCCGACCGCGTGAGCCGGGCGGTCAGCGCGCCGGCTTCATTGTCGGCGCCGGCGAGCGCGAGCGCGCCAGAGCTGTCGGTCACGACCTCGACCGAGTGGGCGATCGAAGCGAGCCGGGCGGAAAAGGCGCCCGCCCCGCCGAGTTCGACCCCGTCCGCAATCCAAAGGACGTCGGTCTTCGGCTCGCGGGCCAGAAAGCGCTCGATCGCCGGCGCCGCCGCCGCGCGGTCCGGAGCGTAGGGAACCGGAGCGAGCGCGCGCAACCGGCCCTCGACTCCAGATCGGTCGAGCGGCGCGATCTCCTGTCCGCCCTGCGAGGGGGTTGCGATCGCGACAATTCGACCGGCCCGGGCCGCCGCAGCTGCGCGTTCCCGGGCGAAGTCGATCCGTTTGTCCCAGGTCGGGGCCGCGGCAAATCCGTCGTCGACCAGAATGAGAAGCGGTCCCGAACCGGATAGCGCGGCCAGGCTGTTCCACAGCGGCTCGGCCATGGCGAGAATGATGAGCGCCCCGATCGCCAGCCTAAGCGCCAGGATCGGCCACGGGGTGCGCGCCGGCGTCGTTTCGTTCGGATCGAGCCCGATGAGGAGCCTCAGCGGCGGGAAGATCGCCCGGCGGGGAGCAGGCGGGGTGACGCGGAGCAGGAAATAGAGGCCAACAAGGCCAATCAGCGCCGCAAGGACCGCGGGCGCCGCGAAGGCGAGCGGCAATCCGAACATCGCTCAAGCGCTCCTCAGGCCTGTCCCGGGTTCGGGCGCGGAGAGACGCATGCGCAGCGCCAGCAGCACCTCCGCCGGCGACCCGTCGGTGCGATGGATGGTCATGCCCCAGCCCGATCGGGCGCAGATTTCCCGGATCGCTTCGCGATGGGCGGCGAGACGCGCGAGATAAGCGTCGCGCAGGCTCTGCGCCCGGGGCGTGAGCAGGCTCAGCGAGCCGGCTGGATGGAGAAACTCGGTATTGCCTTCGAACGGATACGCCTCCTCGATCGGATCGGCGACCATCACCAGTTCGCCGATCGCGCCCTGCGCGCTGATCGCCCGGACCGCGCTCGCGATCCGTTCGGGCTCCGAGAGAAAGTCGCCGATCAGGAGAACCATCGAGCGCGGCGCGGCGGGCGCGGCGGGCGGCAGCGGGTCTTGCGAGGGGCCCCGGAGGCGCTCGTCGGTCGCGATCGCCTCGGCGAAGCGCTCGACGACGCCTTGCGCCGCCAACGGCCGGGTGAGGCCGAGGAGACCGGCGCGCTCGCCGCCGCGCACGCAAAGATCGGCGAAGGCGAGCGCCAGCAAGGCCGCCCGGTCGACCTTCGAGACCGGCGCCAGACTGGAAGCGAATTGCATCGACGGCGAGCGGTCGAACCAGATCCAGACCGTATGCGCCGCTTCCCATTCGCGCTCGCGCACGAAGGCTCGCTCTTCGCGCGCCGAGCGGCGCCAGTCCACTCGCGACGACGGCTCGCCGGAGATGAACGGCCGGAATTGCCAGAAGGTTTCGCCCGACCCTGCGCGGCGCCGGCCATGGACGCCGTGCCGCACAGTTTGGGCGACGCGTCGGGCTGCGATGACCAGGCTCGGCAGACGGGCCGAGAGGGTCGAGGCGTCGCGACGGATGGAAGGGGGAAGCGTCATTGCGCCATAGGCTGCCGAATCATTGGATCGTCTTGGCCGCCAGCCGTCCGATCACCGCTGAAATCGTTTCGCCCTCGGCCCGGGCGGCGAAGGTCAGCGCCATCCGGTGCTTGAGCGCCGGCTCGGCCAGGATCGCGATGTCGTCGAGCGACGGCGACAGGCGACCGTCGACCAGAGCGCGGGCGCGGGCGGCCAGCATCAGCGCCTGCGCGGCGCGCGGGCCCGGGCCCCAGCCGATGCCCTTGGCCAGCTCGGGATCGCCTTCCCCCGGGCGGCCGGCGCGCACCAGGTCGAGAATCGCCTCGACCACGCGCTCGCCAATCGGCGCGCGGCGCACGAGCCGCTGCGCCGCCATCAGATCCTCGGCCGTCATCACCGGCTTCGGACGCGCCTCGCGCTCGCCTGTCGTCTCGATCAGGATGCGGCGCTCGGCCGTCCGGTCAGGGTAGCCGACATCGATCTGCAAGAGAAAGCGATCGAGCTGCGCCTCGGGGAGCGGATAGGCGCCTTCCTGTTCCAGCGGGTTCTGGGTCGCCAGAACATGAAATGGCCGCGGCAGATCGTACCGCGCCCCGGCGACGGTGACGTGATGCTCCTGCATCGCCTGGAGCAGCGCCGACTGGGTGCGGGGGCTGGCGCGATTGATTTCGTCGGCCATCAGCAACTGGGCGAAGATCGGCCCCTTGATGAAGCGGAAGCCGCGCTTGCCGTCGTGACCTTCCTCCATCACCTCGGAGCCGAGAATGTCGGTCGGCATCAGATCGGGCGTGAACTGGACCCGGAGCGCGTCGAGGCCGACCACGATTCCGAGCGTCTCAACGAGCTTGGTCTTGGCCAGTCCCGGCACGCCGATCAACAGTCCGTGTCCGCCCGCCAGCAACGTCGTGAGCGAAAGGTCGATGACCCGTTCCTGACCGAAAATGACGCCGCCGATCTCCGCCCGCGCCGCGGCGACGCGCTCCAGCGTCGCGTCGGCGTCGCGGGTCAACTGGGCGGGATCGGCGAGATTGGTCACGTTCATCGGCTCGTCCATTGGCGCCACGGATGGCTCTGAGTTTCGCTTTGTCTTCAGGCGGACTAGATTGGGCGCACGTCATTTCAACGCAAGCCCTTAAGCGCGCAGATGTCCGATTCGCCCACAACGAAACGCGAGAATGGCCCTCAGCCGACACGCGCGCCGGAAGGGGCCCTGCGAGGGCTCGGCCAAGCAACGATAGAGCGCTTGCGCGGCGTCGGGCCCGCGCCTTCCTGGAACCCGCCCGACTGTGGCGATATCGACATGCGCATCGCTGCCGATGGAACGTGGTTTTATTGTGGCTCGCCGATTGGCCGCGCGCCGCTGGTGCAGCTGTTCGCCTCGATCATGCGGAAGGAGGGCGACCGCTACGTCCTGGTGACGCCGGTCGAAAAGGTTGGGATCAACGTCGACGACGCCCCCTTTCTGGCGGTTGAAATGCGTGTGGAGAGCGAAACGGACGAACCGCGACTGACGTTCCGCACCAATGTCGAGGACCTGGTGACGGTCGGTTCCAAGCACCCGCTGCGTTTCGAGCCCGGCGCTTCGGAAGGCCTGAAGCCCTATGTGAGGGTGCGAGACGATCTCTGGGCTCTGGTCAAGCGGGCGCTGTTCTACGACCTCGTCGCCCTCGGGCGGACCGAGCGGGTCGCAGGCGAGGACTGGTTCGGGGTGCGCTCGGGCGGGCTCTTCTTCCCCATGCGCCCGGCGCGCGAAATCGAGGGGCTTTGAGCGCCAGCCTCATCTCCGATCCTGGTCCGGCGGCGCTGCGCGCGCTGGCGCAGCGGAAGCTCAGGCCTTCGCTCAGCCTGGCGGAGCTCGAGCGGGCGGAGCCGAAAGCGGTCAGCGACGACGCTCCCGGCGCGCGGCGGCCTGAACGCTCCGGGTTCGCTCAAAGCCGCCCGGCCGCCGTGCTGTTGCCGATCGTCGAGCGGCCGGGCGGGCTCAGCGTTCTCCTGACCCTGCGAGCCTCCGACTTGCGCGCCCACTCGGGGCAGGTGGCCTTTCCCGGCGGCAAGATCGACGCGGGCGAGACTCCGGTTCAGGCCGCTCTTCGCGAGGCGCGCGAGGAGATCGGGCTCGAGGAGCGGTTCGTCGAACCCCTCGGCTGGCTCGATCCCTTTTTCACCGGCACCGGGTTTCGCATCGCGCCTCTGGTCGCGCTGGTCGACCCGTCGTTCGCGCTTCACGTCAACGAGGCCGAAGTCGACGAGGTGTTCGAAACGCCATTCGCCTTTCTCATGGACGCGGCCAATCATCGCCTGGAAGAGCGCGAATGGGAGGGGCGGCGGCGAAAATACTACGCCATGCCGTATCAGGGACGGTATATCTGGGGCGCCACCGCCGGAATCTTACGCAATCTTTACGAGAAGCTCACCTCCTGATGGGCAGGGAAGTCTTCGAACCGCTGGCGCTGTTCCTGAGCCCGTTTGCGGTCTACGCGCTCTATCTCGGCTTACGCGCCCGCTATCCGCTGGAGGTCGAGCACTGGACGCGGGGGCGGGTGTCGATCATGACGCTGATCGGGCTCGCGGCGGCGGTGCTCGGGTTCGTCGCCATCAACGCTTTCGCGCCTCGGGGCCGCGGCGTCTACATCCCGGCGCATGTCGAAAAAGGCGTCCTCGTTCCGGGCCGGATCGAATGACCGTCCTTCCAGGTCTTGAGTACGGAAAGCTCAAGGATCTGACGCCCTTGAGGGAAGGCCCGCTCGCCCGAGCGCTTCGTGCGCTGAACGGCGCCGGCGAGGAGACGCGGCTCGTCGGCGGCGCGGTCAGGGATCTCGCGCTCGGCGAGCAGGCGCTCGATTTCGACCTCGCGACCACCGCCGCCACCGGGGAAGTTATTCGCCGGGCGCGGGCGGCGGGGTTCAAGGTCGCGCTGACCGGCGTCAAGCATGGCACGGTGACGATCATCATCGACAAGCGCCCGATCGAGACGACGACCTTGCGCGAGGATGTCGAGACCGACGGGCGGTGGGCCAGGGTCAGGTTCGGCCGCGACTTCGCCGTCGACGCCGGGCGGCGCGACTTCACCATCAACGCGCTGTCGCTGAGCGCCGATGGAACGGTTCACGACACGGTCGGCGGGCTCGAGGACCTCGCGGCCGGGCGGGTGCGCTTCATCGGCGACGCGGAAGCCCGCATTCGCGAGGACTACCTGCGCATCCTGCGCTTCTTCCGGTTCTCGGCCCGATACGCCAGGGGCGGACTCGACCGCGAGGGCCTCGCCGCCGCGATCCGCTTGCGCGATGGCCTTGCCCGCCTGTCGCGCGAGCGGGTGCGCGCCGAACTCATGAAGCTCCTCGCCGCGCCCCATGCAAGCGAGGTCGTGGCGACGATGGGCGAGAGCGGCTTCCTCGAGCCGATCCTCGGCGGCGTCGGCTATCCGGGACGCCTGAGCCGCCTTGCCGCGATCGAGGCCGCGCGGGGCCTTCGGCCCGACCCGGTCCTGCGACTGGCCGCGCTCGGGGTCGCGACCGGAGAGGACGCGGAGCGGCTGCGCGAGCGGCTGAGACTCGCCAACGCGGAAGCCGACCGGCTCCGATCCGCCGCAGCGGCGCTGGTCGGCCTGCACGGGGTCGCCGAGCCTCCCGCGTTTCAGGGCTTGCGAACCCTCCTGTTCGAGGCCGGGCGGGAGGCCGCGCGCGACGCGCTCATCCTGGCGCACGCCGATTCGCTAGCGCCCCCGTCGGACGAGGCCTTCGCCGCGGCCGGCCGGTTCCTCGCCGACGCGCCCGAACCCAGGCTGCCGATCGGCGGCGCGGACCTGATCGCGCGGGGCGTCGCGGCTGGGCGGCCGGTCGGACGGGCGCTTCGCGCCTTCCAGGCGCTCTGGATTCGGGCGGGCTTCCCCAAGGAGCCGGAGACGCTCGCCCGCCTCATCGAGCAGGCGGTCGCGGGGTCCGCGCGGGCGGAGGGCGACGCCGGACCCGAGCGGGGCGCCTGAAGCGCTCCACCGGCGCCACGAATGCACGTAAGCTCCGCCGCAGACTCAGTTGCATTCTCGTGCCAACGGAACCGCTCCCACGTCGCGATCTGTGCAATATCTTGACATAATCAGAAATTATTGGGATCGTATGTTCGGATAAGTCGGAATTCTTAAGTCGACCAGACAGGCCGATGGCATGCGAGCGAGGGCGCCAAGGGATTCGACGGCGCCCTGACACAACCTTGTGTAAAATTGTAGCAACTACTAGTTGCACTTTCTCAGATTCGTGTTAACCTTCAACCAAGATGACCATCCGAATCGATGATCTCGGCCATGTTCATGGCGGCGGCGGCCGGCGCGGCATCGTCCGATCGACGATCGCCCTCGCCCTTGCGGCAGCGGCCGCTCTCGTCGCGTCAGCGACAGGCGCAGACGCCGGCGCGCGCCAGATCATCGGCGCCTGGTCCTCCGGTTTTGACGATTGGTCATGGACCGACGCTGGCCCTACGCGCCAGAAGGCGCTGTCGCCCCTTGCCGGTTGGGCGGGGCGATGCCTGGTCGATTGCGGCCCGGCTTTTGGGGCCGATGTCGTTCGGCGGACCGAACTGATGAGCTCGAACGCGGCCGACGTCTCCGTGAACAGAGTCGCCGACTCGAC
>DATGHB010000477.1:0-2504 GCA_035308265.1 Roseiarcus sp. | reverse complement strand
TCGAACGAGCAGCGGCTGGTGATGACAAAAAACCCGTCATCGGGCGCAACTTTCGCGCGCGCGAGCGCCCCGATCGCTTTGTCGAGCGCGTTGTGCCGGCCGACGTCTTCGCGGATGAGGACGATCGTCCCGTCCCGTCCGCACCATGCCGCGGCATGGACGGCGCCGGTCAGGCGATTGAGCGGCTGCCGCGTCTCCAGTTCCTCGATCGCGGCGCGGATCGCGGCGGGTGCGGGGGCGGGGCGCGGATGGACCGGCGGGGACGCCGAGGGCATCTGGGAAAAATCCTCGATCCCGCAGAGTCCGCACCCCGTTCGTCCGCTCATCGCCCGGCCGCGCGCCAGATGCGCCTGCAAGCGCTCGCCGGACAAGGCGATCGAGAGCTTCCAGCCCTCCGCGACCCGCTCGACCTCGACGCCGCGAACATCGTCGAGGCTCCCGGCGATCTGTTCGGTCAGCGCAAAGCCGAAAGCGAAATCCTCGAGGTCCCGCGGCGTCGCCATCATGACCGCGAAGGGCGCGCCCCCGATGACGATCTGGACCGGCGCCTCGACCGCGATCGCTCGCGTGAAGTCCGGCCCGCTCGCGCCGGACTCGTAGGAATAGGTCCGGACTTTGACGTCGATCGAGCCCGGCCCCTCACTCGGCCGCATCGGCCAGGGCCTTCCCGATCCGGCGCAGCGAGACCCCCTCCTCGCGATCACGCATCTGCCAGTCGGAGACATGGTTGGTCCGCCGCACCTGCACCGCGGTCACCTTGTATTCGGGGCAGCTGGTCGCCCAGTCGGAATAGTCGGTCGTCACCACGTTGGCGCCGGTGAGGGGATGATGGAAGGTCGTGTAGACGACGCCCGGCTGCATGCGCTCGCTCACGGAGGCGCGCAACCCGATCTCGCCCATGCGGCTGGTCAGCGCAACCAGATCGCCGTCCCGCACGCCGCGCTGCTCGGCGTCAGAGGGATGGATTTCGAGCACGTCCTCCTCATGCCAGATGTTGTTGTCGGTGCGGCGGGTCTGCGCGCCGACGTTATATTGCGAGAGGATCCGGCCGGTGGTCAGAAGCAGCGGGAAGCGCGGTCCGACCCGCTCTTCGGTGGCGATGAATTCGGTCAGCATGAACTGGCCCTTGCCGCGCACGAAGCGGCCGACATGCATGACCGGCGTGCCCGCCGGCGCCGCTTCGTTGCACGGCCATTGCACCGAGCCGAGCTTGTCGAGGAGCGCATAGGACACCCCGCTGAAAGTCGGCGTGGTGGCGGCGATCTCGTCCATGATCTCGCTTGGGTGCGTGTAGCTCATCGGGACGCCGAGTGAATTGGCGAGCGCCATCGTCACTTCCCAGTCCGCCATGCCGGCGAGCGGCGGGATCGCCTTTCGCACCCGGCCGATGCGCCGCTCGGCGTTGATGAACGTCCCGTCCTTTTCCAGAAACGAGGAGCCGGGCAGAAAAACGTGCGCGTAGCGGGCCGTCTCGTTGAGGAAGAGATCCTGGACGACCACGCATTCCATCGCGCGCAGGCCGGCGACGATGTGCTTGGTGTCGGGGTCGGACTGCGCAATATCCTCGCCCTGGATGTAGAGCCACTTGAACGAGCCCTCGATCGCCTCGTCGATCATGTTGGGAATGCGCAGCCCCGGCTCCTTGCTGAGCGGCACCCCCCACATCCGCTCGAACGTCTCCCGGGCCACATCGTTGGTTACGTGACGGTAGCCGGAAAATTCGTGCGGGAAGGAACCCATGTCGCAGGAGCCCTGGACGTTGTTCTGGCCGCGCATCGGGTTCACGCCCACGCCCTCGCGGCCGATATTGCCGGTGGCCATGGCGAGATTGGCGAGCCCCATCACCGCGGTCGAGCCCTGGCTGTGCTCGGTGACGCCAAGCCCGTAATAGATCGCCCCGTTGCCGGCCTTCGCATAGAGACGCGCGGCGGCGCGCAGTTCGGCGGGATCCACGCCGGTGACCTCGGCGGTGGCTTCCGGCGAATGACGCGGCTCGGCGACGAAGCGCGCCCAGGTCTGAAAATTGTCCCAGTCGCAGCGCTCGCGGACAAAGGCTTCGGCGACCAGCCCCTCGGTGACGACAACATGGGCGATCGCATTGAGGATGGCGACGTTCGCTCCGGGCTTGAGCGCGAGATGGTAGTCGGCTTGGACGTGCACGCCCCTGACTAATTCGATGCGGCGCGGATCGATGACAATAAGACGGGCCCCGGCGCGAAGACGCTTCTTCAGGCGCGAGGCGAAAACCGGATGGGCGTCGGTCGGATTGGCCCCGATCACGATCATCACGTCCGCCTGGTCGACCGACTTGAAATCCTGGGTGCCCGCCGAAGTGCCGAAGGTCTTCGATAGCCCATAGCCGGTCGGCGAATGACAGACGCGGGCGCAGGTATCGACATTGTTGTTGCCAAAACCGGCCCGGACCAGCTTCTGGATGACAAACACTTCCTCGTCGGTGCAGCGCGACGACGAAATGGCGCCGACCGAATCGCGGCCGTATTTCG
>DATGHB010000476.1:0-2518 GCA_035308265.1 Roseiarcus sp. | reverse complement strand
GCTCGAACTGCGGCCGAATTGCGAATATTGCGACCGGGACCTGCCGCCCGATTCGCTCGACGCGCGCATCTGCTCCTATGAATGCACCTTCTGCGCCGACTGCGCCGGCGGACCGCTCCAGAATGTCTGCCCCAATTGCGGCGGCGGCTTTGCGCCGAGGCCGATCAGGCCGGCGCGGGAATGGCGGCTTGGACTGACGCTCGCCAAAAGGCCGGCGTCCACGAAACGCGTGAGCCTGTCCTACAGCCGCGACGAGATCGCCGCGTTCGTCCGCGAGGTCGCGGCCATCCCGCCCGAACGCCGGTGACCGCGAGTCAGCGGACCGGTTGGGCCTGAGCGCTCACCTGCGGCTCGCCGACATTGTCGATATTGTAGACGTCGTTGCGGAAATTGGCCGGCCCGTCGCCGTTCGACCAGCCGGTGAGATAGACCCAGATCACCGGCACGGCTCTGACGAGCTTGATGTCGTAAGCGCCGCCTTCCTTGATTTTGGCCATGAGCGCGGCCTTGTCCCAGCCGCCGGACGGCCCGGCGGTCCCCTCGAGCAGCCACGCCGCGAGATCGTAGACGCCCTGCACCCGGACACAGCCGTGGCTCAGGAAGCGGTAGTCGGCGCCGAACAGCCCCTTGGACGGCGTGTCGTGCATGTAGACCGCGAGCTTGTTGGGCATGCCGATGCGGATCGAGCCGAGCGAATTGCCGGCCCCCGAATCTTGTCTGAGCGTGTAATTGGCCGCCCGCTCGGTGCTCCAGTTCACCGACTTCGGATTGATCTCCTTGCCCGAGCCATCGAGAATCCGGATTTTCGCGCGCGCAAGATAGCCCGGATCGCGCTGCATCCGGGGAATGATCTCCTTCTTGATGATCGAGGTCGGGACTGTCCAGGTCGGGTTGAGGTTGACGACCTGGATATGGGCGGAGATTTCGGGCGAAGGATGCTCCGGATCGCCGACGATCGCCACATAGCGATGGACGACCCGGCCGCTCTCAACCGCTTCGACCGAGGTCGAGGGCAGGTTGACCGCCACGTACCGGTCCTCGAAGGAGAAATTGAGCCCCGCCAGCCGATCGGCGCTCGACGCGAGCTCGTTGAAACGCTCCTTCGCGGGAACGTTGATCGCCTTTAGCGTCGCGCCGGAAACGATCCCCGTCTGGCGCAACCCCATATGCGCCTGGAACCGCTTCACCGCCGCGGTGAGTTCCTTGTTCCATGCAAGCCCGCTCGCCTCTTTTGCGTCCAGGTAGCCTTCGATCAAGAGGCGCTTGCGCAGTCTTTCGACCGAGGGGCCTTTCGCTCCAGGCGCGACGGCGACGATGTCGGTCGGCCAGCCGCCGGCGTCGACGATCGCCGAATAGCGCTCGGAGGCTTTCGCGGTGGCGAAGAAAGTGTCGGGCTGAAGCGTCGGCTCAGGATCCTCGCTGAGCGCCGTCTCGCGCGGGGGCGCACGCGGAGCGACCTTCTTCGGCTTCGGCGACGCGGCGGCTTGGGCGGGAGGCGGCGCAACGGACGGGGAAGCGCTGGGAGCGGACTCCGCCGCCGGCGCCGGGCCGGCGGGCATCGGCATGAACGGGCTGACCAGACCCTCGGTCGGGGCCGGCGGGCTTGGGGTGTTGGCCGCCGGGATCGAAGAGGTTGTCGCGGGCGGCGGACTTGCCGGTATCGGCGCGGGCGGACCCGCCGGAGCCGAAGAGGGCGCAGCAGCGGGCGCAGCAGCCGGCGTTTGCGCCAGCGCGCCCGAGACGAGGAGAGGCAGCCCGAAGAGCGCCCCGATGATCCAAACCCGCAGCGTCATGCACCAGGACCCGACATGGAGACGCGCTTCATGCGCGCCCGCGACGATTCACTATGCCCATTAAGGTTAACATTTGTCGCCACGCCTGTACTGCGGCGCCGGCCTTGCCGCCCATTATGCGGCTTCGGCCGGAAATGCAAAGGCCGCCCGAAGGCGGCCTTTCTGAAGCGCGAAAGCGCGTTTCACTCGATGCCGGCGGAAAGCCGGTCGTGGCGCCCACGCCGGAAGCCGGCGATTCCGAGGCCGCAGACACAGAACGCCATGAGCGCCCAAGCCGCGGAATTGTAAGACGCGTAAGCCGCAGCCCCGAGGGGTAAGCCAATTGCGAGCGCGCCACAACCCGCCGCGACCGCAATGCGTCGCGGGTTCGCTGAGCTGATGGACATGTTACCCCCAAGTCCAAACGAGACCAGTGACGTATGGTTAGGCGCGAAGCGTGACAGGACTATGGCGTTTGTTGCATTTGCGAATAAAAAATTTCGCATTGCGGCATGGTTAAGCGCCGGCGTGAAATCAGCCGCCGCGCCGATTCGCGACGCGAGGCTTCAGCCCACGACGACGATATGCAGCCGCCGGGGCCCGTGGGCGCCGAGCAGGAGCGTCTGCTCGATGTCGGCCGACCGTGACGGACCGGTGATGAAATTGAGCGAGCGCGGCGCCTGACCCTTGCCATAAGTCGCGCGCAGACTCGCGAACACGCTCTCGTAATCGGCCGCGATCGCCTC
>DATGHB010000475.1:0-2720 GCA_035308265.1 Roseiarcus sp. | reverse complement strand
ACTTTGGCCGACCGGTTTTTCCTGATGGAGGACGGCCGGATCACCGACGCCTTCGCCAATTCGGAGCTCATGGGCCGAATGGACCGGCTGCACGAGGCGCTGGGGGTATGATGACGACTGTCGAACGGCGGGCCGCCCGGTGAACCTCTTCGGCCACACGATCAGCATGCCGCAGCTCTTCGGTCAGTTGCTGATCGGCCTCATCAATGGCTCGTTCTATGCGCTCCTGAGCCTCGGGCTGGCCGTCATTTTCGGGATGCTGACGATCGTCAACTTCGCGCACGGCGCCTTCTACATGATGGGCGCGTTCGCCGCCTACTTCCTGTTGCAGTATGCCGGCCTCAACTACTGGTGGGCGCTGATCCTCTCGCCGCTCGTTGTCGGCGCGATCGGGGCGATCGTCGAGCGCCTGTTCCTCAAGCGAATCGCCGGCTTCGATCCGCTCTACGGCCTGCTCCTCACCTTCGGCCTCGCGCTCATCATCGAGGGGTTGTTTCAGAACTTTTTCGGCGCCTCGGGCCTGCCCTACGCGATCCCCAGACAGCTGCAGGGCGCCTACAATCTCGGCTTCATGTTCCTGCCGGTCTATCGCGGCTGGGTAATCCTCGCCTCCGCCGTGGTGTGCTTCCTGACCTGGCTCATCATCGAGAAGACCAGGCTCGGCGCCTATTTGCGCGCGGCGACCGAGAACCCGACGATGGTGCGCGCCTTCGGCATCAACGTGCCGCGGATGGTCACGCTGACCTATGGCTTCGGGATCGCGCTCGCGGCTTTCGCCGGCGTGCTCGCCGCGCCGATCAACCAGGTCCGCCCGGGCATGGGCGCCGACATCATCGCCGTCGTTTTCGCGGTCGTGGTGATCGGCGGCATGGGATCGATCATGGGCTCGATCGTGACCGGCTTCGTTCTCGGCGTCATCGAAGGGCTGACCAAGGTGTTTTATCCCGAGGCGTCCAATACGGTGGTGTTCGTCATCATGGCGATCGTCCTTCTGATCCGCCCGACTGGCCTGTTTGGACGCGCGGCCTGACATGGAGAGCGAGGCCTCGATCGCCCCGGTTGACACGACGGTCCAGGACCGCCGTGTCAACGCGATCGCGTTCGCGGTCATGGTCGCCCTGATCGTGATTGCGCCTTTCGTCGCCTACCCGTTCTTCATCATGCAGGCGATGTGCTTCGCGCTGTTCGCCTGCGCGTTCAATCTTCTGATCGGCTACGCCAACCTTCTGTCGTTCGGGCATGCGATGTTCTTAGGCATCGCCGCCTACGTCTGCGCCCACGCCGCCAAAGTCTGGGGGCTCGAGCCGGTTTCGGCGATCGCGCTCGGCGTCGCCGTCTCTGCGGCGCTCGGCTTCGTCACCGGCGCGCTCGCCATCCGCAGCGCCGGCATCTACTTCGCCATGATCACGGTCGCCTTTTCGCAGATGGTGTACTTCTTCTGCGTTGAAGCGCCCTTCACCCATGGCGAGGACGGCATCCAGGGGGTGCCGCAGGGGCGGGCGCTCGGGTTCATCGACCTCAGCAATCCATGGATTCTCTATGTATTCGTCTCGGTCGTGTTCCTGTTCGGCTTTCTCGTCATCCAGCGGTCGGTCAACTCGCCGTTCGGCGAGATTCTGAAGGCGATCCGCGAAAACGAGCCGCGCGCCCTCTCGCTCGGCTATCGCACCTTGCAGTACAAGCTCGCGGCCTTCGTGCTGTCGGCGGTGATCGCCGGCCTCGCCGGCGCGACCAAGGCGCTCGTGGCCCAGAACGCGTCGCTGACCGACGTCTCGTTCTCGACCTCGGGCGAGGTCGTGCTGATGACGCTGGTCGGCGGCATGGGCACGTTCTATGGCCCAGTCGTCGGCGCGCTGGTCGTGGTCGCGATGCAGAACTACCTCGCCCAGTTCGGCGAATGGGTGACCGTGATCCAAGGGGTGGTGTTCGTCGCCTGCGTGCTGGCGTTCCGCCGCGGCATCGTGGGCGAACTCGCGGCGCGGGCGAAAGTGTCGCTGTAGAAGAGCGCGGGCCCTCAGGCCACCTTGCGCAGAATCGCCAGCAGCTCACGATGCATGATCTCGTTGCCGCAGCAGATCGAGCCGGTCTCGAGGAAGTTGGCTTCGCCGTCGGCCCCGGTCACGAAGCCGCCGGCTTCGCGAACGAGGAGCGCGCCGGCCGCGATGTCCCAGGAATTGAGGCCCCGCTCCCAAAAGGCGTCGAACCGGCCCGCGGCGACATAGGCGAGATCGAGCGCGGCGCAGCCCATCCGCCGCACATTGACGATCCGCGCCATCACGGCCGCGAACTCCGCCTTGAACCGTGGATGCTGCGCCGCCTTGCCGAGGTGGGGAATGCCGCAGCCGAAAATCGCCTGCGAGAGGTCGCTGCGCCCGGCGACCCTCAGGCGCCGGTTGCCGCCGAACGCCCCCTGGCCCTTCTCCGCGACATACATCTCGTCGGTGGCCGGATTGTAGACGGCGCCGGCGACGATCTGCCCCTCGCGCTCGAGCGCGATCGAAATCGCGAAAATGGGAATGGCGTGCAGGAAATTGGTCGTCGCGTCGAGCGGATCGATATGCCAGGTGTGGCTCTTGTCCGTGCCCTCGACCCGCCCGCTCTCCTCCATGACGAAACCATAGCCGGGACGCGCCTTGGCGAGATCGGCGTAGAGGCTCTTCTCTGCGCGGTTGTCGGCAAGACTGACAAAGTCGCCCGGGCCCTTCATCGACACCTGCAGT
>DATGHB010000474.1:0-6116 GCA_035308265.1 Roseiarcus sp. | reverse complement strand
TGACCCGCTCCTCCCGGGCGATCTCGTCATAAGCCCAGCCTTCGCGGAGCCGCGCGAAGATGCGCTTCCTCCGCTCGGCTTTGGTCAAAACATTGAGCCGCCGTCGGGGTTCTGGGGTCTGTTCCATGCTGTGCCTCGTGCCTCTGGAAAGGAAGAATAGCGGCACATAGTTCTGAAAAATGGAATTACAAGGGTCGACGCGGATGCGGCGGCGCGTCCCCGCCCTTGGCGGGCTATGCGTCGGTCACAGGAGCGGCGACTTAGGAGGCGCGCGGCCGACTCCCGGCGCATCGCTCCGGATCGCAGAACTCGGCGAACTGAGCTTCGAATCCCGGCGGGTCGAGCGTCGCTTTGCCTTCGCGCAGGACGCGCGAAAGCTCATGCGCGCGCCGCTAAAGACAACGCTGCTCTACGATCGAACGTATGCCCGCAGGCCTTCCGCCAGCGCGTCGAAGACCACGCGGCAGCGCCGGGTCTCCTTGAGGTCCTCGTGCATGGCGACCCAGGCGCCGAGCGTGGCCGCGAACTGGTCGCGCAACACCCGGACGAGGCTCGGATCGCGCTTCGCGAGGCTGACCTGGCAGACGCCGATGCCGAAGCCGGCGCGGATCGCCGCGAGATGGGCGAGCTGGTTGTCGGTGCGCAGGGCGAACATGTTGCGGTCGATCGGGCCGAGTCGCGCCGCAAAGGCGCGTATGGAGGATTCGTCGCGATCGAAGCCGATCAACGCATGTCTGGCGAGATCGGCGAGGGACCGCGGCGCGCCATGCCGCTCGAGATAGTCCTTGCGGGCAAAGAAGCCGAGCGGGATCTCTCCGATATGGCGGGCGATGAGCGCGTCCTGGTCCGGGGGGACCATGCGGACGGCGATGTCGGCCTCGCGGGTCAACAGGTTTTCGATCCGGTTGGAGAGGACGAGTTCGACCGCAAGCTCGGGATGGGCTTCGCGCACCGGGCCGAGGATCGCCGGCAGAACCTCGGCGCCGATCACCTCGCTCGCCGTCACGCGGACAGCGCCGCGCGCTTCGCCGGCTTGTCCTGACGCGGTCCTCAGCACGGCCGCGGCGGTCGAAGCGAGCGCCTCGACATAGGGCATGAGTTGCCGCGCCCCTTCGGTCGGCGCGAGTCCGTGCGGCGACCGGACGAAGAGGGAGAAGCCGAGCGCCTGCTCCAGCGCTTCGATATGACGTCCAACGGTCGGCTGGGCGAGCCCGAGCGCGCGTGCGGCGCCGGACAGCGAGCCTTCTTTCAGGACGGCGAGGAAGGTCCGGTAGTGGTCCCAGTTCGGTTCGGACGGAGCCATACAGAAATGTATAGCGTCGCCACGGTTTTGCGCAATTCCGTTTATATCGAAACAGGCCCATGTTTGCGCTGTCGAACACAAGGGGTGAGCCGATGGGACAGCAAAAGACAGCCCTCATTCTCGGGGCGACCGGCGGAATCGGCGGCGAGGCCGGGCGAACGCTGAAAGCGCGCGGCTGGCGCATCCGCGCGCTGCATCGCAAGGGCGGCGCGGCGGGCCTTTCCAGCGACGGGTTCGACTGGGTCCAGGGCGACGTCATGAACGAGGCCGACGTGGTCGCCGCCGCGGCAGGCGTCGCGGTCATCGTCCACGCCGTCAATCCGCCCGGCTATCGCAACTGGAGCAAACTCGTTCTCCCGATGCTCGATTCGACGATCGCGGCGGCCAGGGCGAGCGGCGCGCGGATCGTCTTTCCCGGAACCGTCTACAATTTCGGGCCGGACGCCTGGCCGAATTTGCGCGAGGATTCGCCACAGAATCCGATGACCCGCAAAGGCGCGATTCGGGTCGAAATGGAGCGCCGGCTGAAGGCCGCCGCGGCCGACGGCGTTCGCTCCCTGGTCGTGCGCGCGGGCGATTTCTTCGGTCCGCGCGGAACGGGCAATTCCTGGTTCGGCGCGGCGCTCGTCAAGCCCGGCAAGACGCCGGCGTCGGTTTCGTATCCCGGCCGCAAGGGGGTTGGCCATCAATGGGCCTACCTCCCCGACGTCGCCGAGACTATGGTCCGCCTGATCGAAAGCGAGGACCGCCTCGCGGCCTTCGAAGCGTTCCATATGGACGGTCACTGGGACCCGGACGGAACCGCGATGGTCGCCGCGATCGGCCGCGCCTGCGGCAAGCCGGAGATGAGGGCGACGGCCTTCCCATGGGCCGCGGTCGTTCTGGCTTCGCCCTTCGTGACCATGTTCCGCGAGATGCTTGAAATGCGCTATCTCTGGCGCGAGCCGCTGCGCATGGACAATCGCCGCCTCGTCGCGTTTCTCGGCGAAGAGCCCCACATGCCGCTGGACCAGGCTGTCAGCGAGGCGCTGCGTGGGCTCGGCTGCCTGCCGAAAGGAGACGCCGAAGCGCGAGGCTGGGTCAGTGTCAGCGCCATCTGAAGAGACCGCGCCAGGCGCTGCATCTGGGGACAATTTTCGAGGGCTCCGGCTGCGGTTCAGCCGAAGCGCCTAGGAACTTCCCTTGGCCCGTGGTAGGCAGCCGCGCCATGCAGCGGATGCGAGTCGTGTGGCCCATCCGCCTCGATCCACCAAGGACGCATGGCGATGGCGGTTATTGAATCGAACTTCATTCCCGAGGGACTCGCGTTCGACGATGTCCTGCTGCGTCCGGGACTGAGCGCGATCATGCCGGGCGCAACGAATATCGGCACGCAGTTCACCCGCACGATTCGCCTCAACCTGCCAATCATCTCGGCGGCGATGGACACCGTGACCGAAGCGAGGCTCGCGATCGCCATGGCGGAAGCGGGCGGGATCGGGGTCATCCACCGCAACCTCGAACCCGCCGACCAGGCCGAGGAGGTGCGCAAGGTCAAGCGGTTCGAGAGCGGCATGGTGGTCGATCCGATCACCATCTTTCCCGATGCGACGCTCGCCGACGCGCTCGCGCTCATGCGCCGCGCCGCGATTTCGGGCGTTCCCGTCGTCGAGCGCGGCGCGGACGGCAAGGGAGCGAAGCTCATCGGCATTGTCACCAACCGCGACGTGCGCTTCGCCGACGATCCGCGCCAGCCGGTGACGGAATTGATGACGCGCAAGGTGGTGACGGTGGGCGAGGGGGTGAGCCATGACGAGGCGCGCCGGCTTCTCCATCTGCACCGTATCGAGAAGCTGGTGGTCGTCGACGAAGCCGGACGCTGTGTCGGGCTGATTACGGTCAAGGACATCGAGAAGGCGACCGCCCATCCCAACGCGGCGAAGGACGCCGACGGGCGCCTGCGCGTCGCCGCCGCGACCTCAGTCGGCGCCAAGGGGTTTGAGCGCGCCGAGATGCTGATGGCGGCCGGGGTCGACTGCCTCGTCGTCGACACCGCGCACGGCCACTCGGCGCCGGTCCTCGAACAGGTCAGGCGCATCCAGCGCGCGACCAACAAGGTTGCGGTCGTCGCCGGCAATGTGGCGACCCGCGAGGGCGCGCAGGCGCTGATCGACGCCGGCGCGGACGCGATCAAGGTCGGCATCGGCCCGGGCTCGATCTGCACCACCCGCATCGTCGCCGGCGTCGGCGTGCCGCAACTGACCGCGATCCTCGAGGCGGCGGAGGCCGCGCGCGAGACGGGCATGCCGGTGATCGCTGATGGGGGCGTCAAATATTCGGGCGACCTCGCTAAGGCGATCGCGGGCGGGGCGGCGAGCGTGATGATCGGCTCGCTGCTCGCCGGAACCGACGAGAGCCCGGGCGAAACATTCCTCTACCAGGGGCGCTCGTACAAGACCTACCGCGGCATGGGCTCGCTCGGCGCAATGGCGCAAGGGTCGGCGGACCGATATTTCCAGCAGGACGTCAAGGATCAGATGAAACTGGTGCCCGAAGGGGTGGAGGGGCAAGTGCCCTATCGCGGGCCGACGGCGGCGATCATCCACCAGCTCGCCGGCGGCTTGCGCGCCGCCATGGGCTATGTCGGCGCCGAGACCATCCAGGAGTTCCAGCACAAGGCGCGCTTCATGCGGATCACCAGCGCCGGGCTTCGCGAAAGCCACGTCCATGACGTCGCGATCACCCGCGAGAGCCCGAACTATCATCCGTCGGGGGCGTGAGGGACGGCGGCGCGCGTCCGCGCGTTCAATGCTAGATTGCCCTTTTTGCGGAAGGAAACCGGGGGCTTCACATGCTGTTCACGACCGAGCACGAAGAGCCGCGTCGAACCTTGCAGAAATTCATTTCAGCCGAGATCAACCCCCATGTCGACGAGTGGGAGGAGGCCGGTCAGCTTCCGACCCACGAACTGTTCAAGAAACTCGGGGATCTCGGCTTCCTCGGATTGAACAAGCCGGTCGAGTTCGGCGGCCTGGGCCTCGATTATTCCTATGCGGTGATGATGGCGGAGGAACTGGGCGCGGTGCGCAGCGGCTCGCCGCCGATGGCGATCGGCGTCCACACCGACATGGCGACGCCCGCGCTCGCCCGGTTCGGCTCCGACGAATTGCGCCGCGAATTTCTCGCCCCCGCGATTTCGGGAGACATGGTCGCCTGCGTCGGCGTTTCCGAGCCGGGCGCCGGCTCCGATGTCGCCGGGATAAAAACGAACGCGCGCTCCGATGGCGGCGACTATGTCATCGATGGCGGGAAAATGTGGATCACCAATGGGGCTGAGGCGGATTGGATGTGCCTGCTCGCCAACACCGGCGACGGTCCGAAACATCGCAACAAATCGCTGATCTGCGTGCCGATGAAAGCGAAGGGGGTCACAGTCGCGCGCAAGCTCGACAAGCTCGGCATGCGCGCCTCCGACACCGCGCAGATTTTCTTCGAGGGGGTGAGGGTCCCGAAGCGCAATTGCATCGGCGAGGAAGGCAAGGGCTTCGTCTACCAGATGATGCAGTTCCAGGAAGAGCGCCTGTGGGCGGCGGCGGCCTGTCTCAAGGCGCACGAGCGCACGATCGCCGAGACGATCGCCTATGCGCGCGAGCGCAAGGCCTTCGGGCGCTCGATCCTCGACAACCAGACGGTGCACTTCAGGCTGGCCGAATTGCAGACCGAGATCGAGCTCCTGCGGTCGCTGATCTATCGCGCCGCCGAGGCGATGATCGAAGGCGCGGACATGACCCAGCTGGCGACGATGGCCAAGCTCAAGGCGGGGCGGCTGGGGCGCGAAGTGCCGAGCGCCTGCCTGCAATATTGGGGCGGCATGGGATACATGAACGAGACGCCGGTCAGCCGCGCCTTCCGCGACGGCCGTCTCGGCTCGATTGCCGGCGGCGCCGACGAAGTGATGCTGACCATCCTGTGCAAGGGCATGGGGACGCTGCCGGGAATGGGGCAGTAGGGCCGCGCTGCCCCTGTGACCTAAAGCCCGCCGCGGGCGCCGCGCTCCGCGGTCGAGGCTCCGGCTCAGGTTCAACCTTTTGCGGCAAATCAATGCGAGGCGCACGATGGCGTGGAAGGGTTCGATCCCTAAAATTCAGCGCGGCGTCGCGGTTAATGCCAGCTAAGAGTCATTCCATGCAAGCGCCAACCGAGATCGTCTTCCGCCACTACGAGCCTTCGGACGAGGTTCGATCTGAGATCGACCGACAGGTGAAACGGCTGGAAAAGTTTGGCCCTCGGATCACCAGCTGCAATGCCGTCATTGAGGGACCAGGCGCCCATCACCGGCAGGGCGCTCTGTTCAAGGTCGATCTTCGCATCGCAATGCCCGAGCGTAGGGAAATCGTCGTCTCCAAGACGCACGGCGACGCGCACGAACGCCAGCACCCGTTGGTCGCGATCCGGGAAGCTTTCGACGAGGCGAACCGCCAAATCGAAGACGCCGCGCGGGAAATTCGCGGCGACGTCAAGGCGCATGGGCGAGGCCGTCCGCGCTCGGGGGTTTGACCCGGCTCAATGCGGCGGAGGCTTCGTGCAGGCATATGAAATTCTTGATTTGCCGAACCGGAAGCGGTTTTGAGCGCGCCTTCAGCGATTTGTCAGGAGCCTTTGATGAACAAGCTCGCTATTCCGCATGAGGCTATCGTCTTCGTCGGCGACGGCGGCAAGGCGCTCTTTCTGCGCAACGAAGGCGACGAGAAGTTTCCCAATCTGGTGACGGAGCGGGTCTTCGTCGACAACGATCCGCCGACCCGCGAACAAGGAACCGACGCTCCCGGCCGCG
>DATGHB010000473.1:0-6207 GCA_035308265.1 Roseiarcus sp. | reverse complement strand
CATTTGCCGGCGATCAGCGCATGCCAGGCGAGCCGGCCCATGACCGTCGCCGGTAGAACGCCGTCGTCGGACTTGCCGGAAGGAGGCGCATCGGCGTCCGCGCCGGTCGGGCCGGCGGATCCGCCCCCTGCCGACGGCTCCCCGGACGGCGGGCCTCCCGCGGCGCCAAAAATCTGCTCAACGTAGCCGGCAAGCGTGCTGTCGGTCTGCGAAGGATCGTAGAAGAAGCCCGGCGAGTAGATTTCATCAAACGACATCGCGCGGGTGTGGGCGCGCAGCTTCTCGATCTCCTCCGGCGTGAAGCCGCCGTTCTTGTAGAGAACGGTCGCCGTCGACAGGTACGTCGAGGAGACGAAAAACGAATTGGCCAGATGCGCGGGATCGACCTCGCGCGCCGCCGCGGCCATTGTCGCGTAGAGCTTCAGGACCGACTTGGGCGGCTCCTCCTTGTTCCACAACGTGACCGACAGCACGCCGCCCGGGGCCAGCGCGCGCATGTAGGTCTCCATCGCCTCCTTGGTGTAGGAGAATTTCTCCACGATCGCGAAGCCGCCGGGATTGGAGAGGCCGACCGAATCCGCGAGGCTGAGATCGATGACGTCGAAGCGCTCGCTCGTGTGCGCAAGGAAATGGCGCCCCTCATAAGGGATGACGCGCACTTTGGAGAGGATGTCGCCGGTGAACCTGCGGATGACGTCGGAGCGAAACGCCTCGAGCACGGCGCGGTTGCCCTCCGCGACCGTCACGTCCTTGGCGCCTGAATGCAGCGCCACCTCGGTCGAGATGCCGCCGCCGAACTGGACGATGAAGGTCTTCGGCGCCGATTTGACGATGTAGGGGTAGACCATCGGCAGGAAGCGGAAATACGCGGTCTCCTGGTCGGTCAGATCGCGCATGATCCCGATCGGGCCGTCGCCGTCGATATAGAGGCCGAGATAGGCGTTGGCCGGCATCGTCTTCAGGCTGAAGGCGGCGTTGTCGGAGAGGCCCGGCGCGAAATGCAGATAGGAGCTCGAATAGGCCTCGAGAAAGCCGAAGGGCGACGCGCTCTCGTAGACCCTCTTCGCGTCCGGAAATTTGCGCGCGTAGGCGACGCCCTTGTAGTCATTGGTGGCGAGGGTCTTCAAGCCGACGGTCTGCGGCAGGACAAAATGGCCGGCGAAGGCCGCCACGCCCGCGACGACGAACGGAACGAGCGTCGCGCGCCCTCCGGGGCCGAACGCCCAGGCGAGACAGGCAGCGAACCAGAGCGCCAATGGCGCGACGATCAGATTGGCGGGCGTGAACACATACATCGCCAAAAGGAACACCAGGCCGCAGAGTCCGGCCCCGGCGAGATCAGCGAAGTAGACACGTCCGAAAATCCGGCTGCTCCTGAGAAAGACGCAGCCAAGGAAGAACGCGCCCGCCAGGAACGGCGTCAGCTCGGCCAAAAAGATCTGCAGAAGCTTCCACTTCTGCGCCGGGTCGGAGACGAGGAAGATCGCGTTGAAGCCGAGACGCTGCACATAAAGGTTGGCCCCGACCGCAAGCGGCCCGAACAGGGCGAGCGAAACGGTCGCGGCGAAGCGCCAATGGCGCGCGAACCAGTCCTTGGCGACGGTCATCGCCGCGCTCGCCAGGCCGAAGCCCAGCATCGCCAGACTCACCACCAGCGAGCCGAAATGCGCCCAGCTGCCGACCGCGAAGACCCGCATGATGTCGATCTGCAGCGCAATCACCGAGCCCGCGGCAAGGCCCACGGCGAAATAGAGCCCGAGGCGCGAGGCCGAGTCGGGATCCGCGTCAGGCTCGGCGCGCCCGTCGAATATGTCGGCGGCCGGAACTTTGCTCGCGTCGTTCATTGCGTCTCGGAGCGGCCCGTCGCGGCCGCGGCCCTCGGGCCGAGGGCGTCGCCGCGTCCGAAGCGATTTCTGCGTCAACCGGGCGCTAGTTGTTGTGGGTGCCGACGACCTTGTCGCCTTCAAGCTTGGTGAACGGAACGAACGGAACGATCCGGCCGCCGTAGATGTCGGATCGCGCGACCGTCATCTGGCCGTCCGGCTGCTGCGTCTTGACCACCTTGAGCACGCGCTGGGCGCCGGGCGGTCCGACCGGAATGACCATGATCCCGCCCGGCTTCAATTGCTGCAGGAGCGGCGGAGGAACGTGGTCGATGCCGCAGGTGACGATGATCTTGTCGAACGGCGCGGCCTCCTCCCAGCCGTAATAGCCATCGGCGTTCTTGGTCTTGATGGCCTCGAACTCCTTGTAGCCATCCTTGATCAGCTGGTCGTAGATCGCTCGCGTGCGCTCGGCCAGCGGCTTGATGATCTCGATGGTGTAGACCTGGTCGGTCATGTGCGAAAGATACGCCGACTGATAGCCCGAGCCGGTGCCGATCTCGAGCACCCTTTCTCCCACCTTGGGATCGATGTTCGAGGTCATCCGGCCGACCAGGTGCGGCCCGGAAATCGTCACGCCATAGCCGATGTCGAGAAAGTCGTAGCTGTAGGCGCGGGCGAGATTCTGTTTCAGCACGAATTTTTCCCGCGGCGTCAGGAGGAAAGCATGTTTGTTGCGATCGTTGACCACGTCCTCGTTGCGGACCAGCGCAATGAAACGGTCGAACCGCTCGCCGAGGAATTTCGGATCCTCTCCCCGGTTCGCCACGCCCCAGGCGACGAACTTCTCGCGATTGTCCATCGGCGGCGCCATGTCGAAGGTGAAGGGCGTCGGCACGTCGGCGAACGCCAGCCCGGAGCTGAGCGAACCGGCGATCAAGCCGGCGGCGCCGGCGACAAATTGACGTCTCTGCACCCATGGCCTCCTCAACCGGCCGTTCGCCGGTTCGATTCCAAAAGCCTGACTATCCTAATCAAAAGGAAAACGCGACACCCATGGGCCACGAATTTCGGCGCGGCTGACGGATGGTCGGGGCGCGCGTCAATGCGCGTGACCGGCCTGTTCAGCGATCGGCCCGGTCGCCCGCCTTGAGCGCGGCGCTCAAGCGAAAGCGGGCGTCGAACGAACAATCGCGCAATCGTGAGAGGAAACCGCATTGCGCCGGCCGCGCAAAAGCGACACTTGTAGCCCCGTCACCGGAATGCCCGGACGCGGCCGGCTAAGATCGCAGGCGCCCGACGGGCCCAACGGCAGGAGGCCTCGCTGCTCGACCATGAGACCTTCGACCGTTCGCGCCGCCCGGTTGGCGACGCGCCCGACGCCGCGACGCGCCTCGAGCGCTGGCTCGGCTGGGCGGTTCCGGCGACGCGTGAGGAACGCGCGGCCGCGCTCTGGTCCTTCGCCTACTTCTTCATGCTGCTCGCCGGCTATTACGTGCTCAGGCCGCTCAGGGACCGGATGGGCATCGCCGGAGGCGTCAGGGCCCTGCCGTGGATGTTCACCGCGACCTTCCTGACGCTGCTCGTGGTGCAGCCGCTCTACGGCGCGCTGGTGGCGAAGCTGCCGCGCGCCCGGTTCATCCCCGTGGTCTATCATGTCTTCGCCGCCAATCTCGCCCTGTTCTGGCTCCTCTTGACCCTGAACATCGCGCCGGTGATCGTGGCGCGCGTCTTCTTCGTCTGGGTCAGCGTGTTCAGTCTGTTCGCCGTCGCGGTGTTCTGGTCGTTCATGGCCGACCTCTTCGACAGCGAGCAGGGCAAGCGCCTGTTCGGCTTCATCGGCGCGGGCGGCACTGCCGGCTCGCTGCTCGGCCCGATCATCACCATCGGCCTTTCGGCGCCGCTGGGGCCCGTCAACCTCCTGATCGCCGCCATCGTGCTGCTGGAGCTCGCGGTGTTCTGCGTCTACCGGCTCGAGCGCGCGGCCAAAGCCCGCCAGGGTTCGCGGCCGGAGTCCTCGCGTGTCGGCGGGAGCGCCTTCGCCGGCCTATCCGAGCTCTTCCGCTCGCCCTATCTCGTTGGCGTCGGGGCATGGGTCAGCCTGCTCTCCTTCGGGGCGACCATTCTCTATCTCGAGCAGGCCAACATCGTCGCGGCGACCGTTCACGGGGCCGGCGCGCAGACGCGCATCTTCGCCAGCATCGACCTCGCGGTCGGCCTGCTCAGCCTTGCCACGCAGGTCTTCGCCACCGGGCAATTGCTCAAACGTTTCGGCTCAGGCGCGGCGGCGGGCGCACTGCCGGCGGTCTACATCGCAGGGTTCGCGGCGCTGGCGCTCGCGCCGAGCCTCATCGCCGTGGTCACGATCCAGATCGCCCAGCGCTGGATGAACTTCGCGATCGCCAATCCGGCGCGTCAGGTGTTCTTCACCGTGGTCAGCCGCGAGGAGAAGTACAAGGTCAAGAACGTCATCGACGTGGTGGTCTATCGCGGATCGGACGCGCTCTATGGCTGGCTGTTCGGCGCCCTGGAAACGCTGGGGCTCAAGATCGGGGGCATTGCGCTCTGCGCGCTGCCGGTGGCGGCCGGTTGGCTCGCCCTGTCGGCGGCGCTGGGACGGACGCAGGCGCGCCGCGCCGCCCAGGAAGGAGCGGCGGCGGCGGCGGCAGCGGGAGAATGAGGATGACTGGCGTCACCCGACGGGATTTGGCCGCGCTCGCGGGCCTGGCGCTGCTCACGCGCAAGGCCTCGGCGCAAAACGGCGCTGGGCCGCTCATTGCGCGCGCCATTCCGAGTTCCGGCGAGCGGCTGCCGGCGGTGGGCCTCGGCACCGCCCGGATCTTCGACGGCGACGACGAGCGAACCCGGCGCGAGGCCTCGCAGGTCATCGGCGCGCTGGTCGAGGCCGGCGGCCGGGTGGTCGACACGGCGTCGTCCTATGGCGATGCCGAAAGCGTGCTCGGCGATGTGATCGCCCCCTCAGGCCTGCGCGACAGGCTGTTCATCGCAACCAAGCTCGAGGCGCCCGACGAGACCGAGCTCAAGCGCTCGCTCACCCGGCTCAGGACGCCGAAGATCGACCTCCTGCAGCTCCACAACGTGCGCGATCCCCAGCAATCCCTCGCGCAGTTCAAGGCGTGGAAGGCGCAAGGCCTCTGCCGCTATATCGGAATCACCTCGACCTACCACGCCGATTTCACCGCGGTCGAGGCGACGCTCGGGCGCGAGCGGCCGGATTTCGTGCAGATCGACTATTCGCTCGACAACCGCGAGGCGGAAAAGCGCATCCTGCCCCTGGCGGCCGAGGTCAAAGCTGGCGTATTGACCGCGCTCCCGTTCGGGCGGGGCCGCCTGTTCCGCGCAGTCAGCGGCAAGGCGATCCCCGACTGGGCGACGGGCTTCGCGGGCAGTTGGGCGCAGTTCTTTCTCAAATATCTCATCGGCGACGAGCGGGTGACAGCGGTCATTCCCGGTACGTCCAGCGCGGCGCACATGGCCGACAATCTCGGCGCCATGCGCGGCGCCCTGCCGGACCAGGATGAGCGCAAGCGGATGGTCGCGTTCATCGAAGGCCTCTAGCCCGCCCGTCCCGGCGATATCGCAAAGCGCATTATAGGAGCCATATCCATGACCAAGCATCCGTCTTTCGAGTTCGACCGCCGCAGGCTTCTCGGCCTGGCGGCAGGCGCCGCGGCGACGGCGCCGTTCGCCGCCTTCGCACAAACCGGCGGCGATGCGCAGCTCAAGATCGCAACGATCGGCGCAGGCCGCGAGGGCGGGGCGCTCGGCACGCTCTTCGCCAAGCAGGGCCACCCGGTGATGTTCTCCTCCCGGCATCCCGACGAGCTGAAGGACCTGGTCGCCGCCGCCGGCCCGACCGCGCAAGCCGGCACGATCGAGCAGGCGGTCAAGTTCGGCGACGTCGTTTTGCTCGTCGTGCCCTACACGGCGGTCGAAGGGATCGGCAGGGATTATGGCAAGGCGCTCGCCGCCAAGCCGCTCGTCATCGACGTCTCGAATCCGATCGCGCGGCGCGACGGCGACGCGATCGTGAGCCGGGTCGCGGAACAGGGCGGGGCCGGCCTCGCCACCGCGAAACTCTTGCCGGGCGCGCATCTCGTGCGCGCCTTCAACGCGATCAACTTTCGCAAGCTGCCCGAGGATGCGCATCGGGCGGGCGACCCGATCGGCGTGCCGATCGCCGGCGACGACCCGGCCGCGATCGCGCTCGCGACCAAGCTGATCAAGGAAACCGGCTTCGAGCCGGTGCTGGTCGGCGGCCTCGCGATGGGCAAGTATCTCGTGCCGGGCACGCCGCTCGCCGGCGAACATAGCCCGGCCGAGATCCGCCAGATCGCCGCGACGCTCAAGTGAGCGGCGCGCC
>DATGHB010000472.1:0-5406 GCA_035308265.1 Roseiarcus sp. | reverse complement strand
GTAGAGGCCATCTGGCGCGTTGAGGCGCGGCGCGGCGTGGGTCATGCGCTGGGCGGCGACGCGGATAAGTTCGCCCGCCATCTCGCGCACGCGCTTCTTCAGGCGCGCCTTGCGCGATTGCCAGCCCGCGCCGCCAAGCTTGTCGAGTTCGCCGGTCTCCGAGCCGTAGCGGGACAAAAGCTCGAGATTTTCGACCGGCAGGAACAGCCGGTCGCCGCCGGCGTAGTGGATTTCGAGGCAGTCGTGCGGCGCGCCCGCCGCCTCGATCGTCTTCAAGCCGACGAAGCGGCCAACGCCGTGATCGATGTGGACGACGAGATCGCCTGCGGTAAGCGCGCTCGCTTCGGCGAGCACGTCCTGGGCGCGGCGCCTGCGCCGCGACTGGCGGATCAGCCGGTCGCCGAGGATGTCCTGCTCGCCGATGATTGCAAAGTCGGGCGCCTCGAACCCCTGTTCGAGCGCGATCACCGCGAGCGGCAGGGCCCGCGCGGTCTTTGCCTGATGGTAGGACGAGACGAACTCGAGCGATTTGAGCCCATGTTCGGCCAATACGTGGCTGAGCCGCTCTCGCGAGCCGTCGCTCCAGCCGGCAACGATCACGTTCAGCCCCCGCTCGCGCAAAGCCCGCACATGCGCGACCGCGGCGTCGAACACATTGGCGCTCTCGGCCTGCCGCTCGGGGGCGAAATTGCGCCCCGTCCGGCCGCCGCAATCGACGACATCGCTTGCGCCCGGCTGCGCCTCGAACGGGGTGAGCCGGGCGAGGGGCTGCGCGGCGAGCCGCTCTCTCCACTCGTCTTCGCTGAGATAAAGCCGGGTCGGCGGCAAGGGCTTGTAGTCCGCCTTGGCGGGATCCCCGGCGTAAGCCGCGCGGCGGGCGGCGTAATTGTCGGCGATCAGCGCGATGCGCTCGTGCGCCGCATCCTCGGCGCGCGCGTCGAGGACGAACGGGGCGTCGCCGACATAGTCGAACAGCGTGTCGAGGCGTTCGTAGAGGAGCGGCAGCCAATGTTCGAGGCCGATCGCCCGGCGGCCCTCGCTGACCGTGGCGTAGAGATCGTCGCTCGGGGCGGGCGCGCCGAACTCGGCCGCGTAGGTTTGGCGGAAGCGCTTGATCGAGTCGGTGGTCAGCCGCGCTTCGCTCATCGGCACCAGATCGAGCGAGCGCTGCTGCGCGGTCGAGCGCTGGGTCTCAGGATCGAAGGCTCGGATCGATTCGAGCGTGTCGCCGAAGAAATCGAGCCGGATCGGCGCCGGGGCGCCAGGCGGAAAGAGATCGAGAATGCCGCCGCGCGAGGCATAATCGCCGACATCGCGCACGATGCTGGCGCGGGCATAGCCATTGGCCTCGAGCCAGCGCGCGAGGTCTTCCATCCTGACGCTGTTGCCGGGCGCGGCCGAGAAGGCGGCTGAGGCGATGAAGGCGAGCGGGGGGACGCGCTGGGTCAGCGCATTGACGGCGGCGACAAGAACCCGCGGCCGCTCGACGGCGCCCTTGCTGCGCGCAAGGCGCGCCAGCACGGTCATGCGCTCGGCCGAGATCGCGGCGTTGGGCGAGACGCGGTCGTAGGGCTGGCAGTCCCAGGACGGAAAATGCAGCGCCTCGATCTCCGGCGCGGCTAAGCCGAGCGTATCGATGAAGGCCTGGGCGCGCAGGCCGTCTCGGGCGACCAGGACGAGCGTGACGGCGCGGCTCTCGCCGTCTTTCGCCAGCGCGCGCGCGAGCTCCGCGACGACGAAGGCGTCGTAACCCTCGGGCGCACGAGCGAGCGTGACGGCGCCGCCCTCCTCGAGGCGACTAATGGCGGGAGACAGAAGGTTCACGGCGCCTCGTCGGGGCGCTTTGGCGCTTCGCTCCGCGATCCGCGCAGACGAGCGAACAGCGGGGTCAGGAACTCGCGCGGCGGCGCCTCGGGGCCGATGATCCAGGCGAACGCCTGCGGCTCCGGGACATCGAGCAGGCGCTCGAACTCGGCAAGTTCGTCCTCGTTCATCGTCGGCAGATGCGCGTCGGCGAACCGGCCCAGGATCAAATCCATCTCGCGCACGCCGCGGCGCCAGGCGCGAAACAGAATCCGCCGCCGCCGCTCGTCGAGCGCTGCGCTGGTGAGGGCGGAGCCAGACATGATCGACCTTCCAGTGACGACGCCCGAGCCGCGGAGCGGGGCGGCGGGCTTATAACCCGGAAGACCGTACGTGTCAGCGAGCCCTCGCTCGATCGCGCGCGCGAAGCGGTTTCGCAGGCATGATGATGTCGCCGAGGCTGAGCCAGGCCGCGAGCGCGGCCAGTTCCTCCAGGATCGCTTCCATCGCGTCCGAGGGGGCGTGCGGCTCCAAGTGTATGGCGTGAACGAGCAGCCGTCCGGCCTGGCGGTCGGCCTTGAGATCGAGTCTCGCGACCAGCCGGTCGCCGAGCAGGAAGGGAAGGACATAGTAGCCGTGCTGGCGCTTGTCGGCGGGTGTGTAGATTTCGATCCGATAATGGAAGTCGAACAGCCGCAGGATGCGGGAGCGCTCCCAGACGAGAGGATCGAACGGCGCGAGAAGGGCGCGTGCGGAGATACGCCGCGGGCGGCGCGCGTCGCGATGACAATAGGCGAGATGGGCCCAGCCGGGAACTTCGACGGGCAAGAGCACGCCGGCTTCGACGAGCGATCCGATCGCCTGTCGCGCATCGTCCGGGCCGAGACGGAAATAGTCGCGCAGGTCCTGCGTCGTGGCGACGCCGAGCGCCTGAGCCGCGCGCTCGATGAGGGCGCGGTGCGCATCGCTTTCGTCCGGCGTCGGCAGCGCGAGGATCTCGGCCGGAATAACCCGCTCGGTCAGGTCGTAGACCCGCTCGAAACTGCCGCGCCTCGTCGCGGTCGTGATGTGGCCCGCCCAGAACAGCCATTCGAGCGCCTGTTTGGCGTCGCCCCATTCCCACCAGCCCGAGCGGCCGCGTTTGTCCTCGAAGTCCGAGGCCGCGCGAGGACCTTCGTCGCGGATGCGCTTGAGAAAGCCTTCCGCCTCGGCGCGGCGCTCCGTCGCGAAAAGCCGCAGACCCTTCCAGCCGACCTCGCCGCGATCCGCCCGGGCCATCCGCCAGCGCAGCAGGGGATGCAACGAGAGCGGCAGGAGCGACGCCTCATGGGCCCAATATTCGAACAGCCGCCGCTTTTTCCTGGCTCCCCATGCGGCGTCATCGATCAGCGAACGGTCGTAAGGTCCTAGCCGGGAGAAGGCAGGCAGGTAGTGAGCGCGGACCAGGACATTGACGCTGTCGATCTGGTGAAGGGAGAGCCGGTCGATGGTCTTCAGCCACCGCGCCGCAGTCGCCTTTTCCGGGCGCCGCGCCCCGAAGCCCTGGGCTGCGAGAGCGATCCGCCGCGCTTCGGCGACGGAAAGTTTTTCCACTTTCATCGCCGTGCTATGCCCTGCGGTGACAGAATCACGCGCGGCGAGGTAGAGCCGTCCGCGCGGAGCCCGCTGATGCCGTCTCCGACCGGGGCATGGCGCACCCTCAGACCTGCTCGATCTCGATCAGAGTCCCGGCGAAATCCTTGGGATGCAGGAACAGCACCGGCTTGCCGTGAGCGCCGATTTTCGGGTTCCCGTCGCCCAGCACACGGGCGCCGCTCGCCTTGAGCCGGTCGCGGGCGGCGATGATGTCGTTAACCTCATAGCAGAGGTGGTGCATGCCGCCGTCCGGATTTCGCTCCAGGAATTTGGCGATCGGCGAGTTCGCGCCCAGAGGATGCAGAAGCTCGATCTTGGTGTTTGGCAATTCGACGAACACGACCATCACGCCATGGTCGGGCTGAGGCTGGGGCGCCGAGACCCGCGCGCCCAGCGTTTCGCGGTAGGTCCGGGCCGCGCCCTCGAGATCGGGAACCGCGATGGCGATGTGGTTGAGCTTGCCGATCATTGGAGATTTCGGGCGCCTCACACCTCCACCACCAGCACGTGCACCTGCGGTTTCTTTCCCCAGACGGCGTTGAGAGAACCGCGCACCGCGCGCTCGAGCGCGGTCGAAACGGCGTCGGGATCGCGCCGCTTGCCGGGCGGCAGGCTCTCGAAGGCTTCAAAGATCGCTTCGTCGATCAGCGCGTCGATCGCCGCGCCCTCGCGGGTGCGCTCGGGCAGACCCGCGATCATCACGTCCGGATCGCCGGCCATCTCGCCCCGAGGGGTCAGCGCCAGCGCGATCGAGACGACGCCGGCGTAAGCGAGCCGGCGGCGCTGCCCGACACATTCCTGGTCCGCCGGCAACAGAATGGCCCCATCCTTCAGCCGCCGCCCGCTTGGCGCCTTTCCGATCGCGCGCGCTTCGCCAGGCCCAAGCCGGATGAGGTCGCCGTTGGCGGCGCGCAGGACGCGCGGCACGCCCCGCGCCCTGGCGAAGGCGGCATGCTCGCTCAAATGCAGCGGCTCGCCATGCGCGGGCACCGCGATTCCCGGGCGCACCCACTCGTACATTTTCGCCATCTCCGCCCGCCGCGGATGGCCGGAGACATGCACCAGCGCCGTGCGGTCGGTCACCACCCGCACGTCTGCGCTCACGAACGCGTTGATCAGCCTGCCGACGGCTTTTTCATTGCCGGGAATGGTCCGCGAGGAAAAGATCACGGTGTCGCCGGGGCTCATTTGCGCTGTCGGATGCTCGTCCGCCGCCATCCGCGCGAGCGCCGCGCGCGGTTCGCCCTGGGAGCCGGTGGCGAGAGCGAGAATCCGCTCGCGCGGCAGGCGCTCGAACGCGTCCATGCCCAGGAACGGCGGCAGGCCCTCCAGCATTCCGCAGTCCCGCGCCACGGCGACGACACGCTCGATCGCCCGCCCGAGAATGCAGACCTGACGCCCGGCGGCGAGGCCTGCCTTGGCGGCCGAACACAGCCGCCCGACATTGGAAGCGAAGGTGGTCACGACCACCCTGCCCTTCGCATCGGCGATGAGGGAGGCGAGAGTCTTCGCGACATCGCGCTCGGAGGGACTTTCTCCCTCGCGCAGGACATTGGTCGAATCGGAAATGAGCGCCAGCACGCCCTCGTCGCCGAGCGCCCTGAAGCGCGCCTCATCGGTGGCCATGCCGATGACCGGAGTGGGGTCGATCTTCCAGTCGGCGGTGTGGACGACGAGCCCGGCGGTCGTGCGGATCGCGAGCGCCGCGCTTTCCGGGATCGAATGCGCGACGGGGATGAACTCGACCGCGAACGGGCCGATCGCGATCTTCTCCCCGAAGCCGACGATTTTCAGCGGGATCCTGGGCGCGCCGGGCTCGCCGAGCCGACGCGTCTCGGCGAGTCCGGCCGCGAAGGGGGTCAGATAGACGGGCGCGCCTAAAGACGGCCAAAGCTCGGCCAGCGCGCCGATGTGGTCCTCGTGCGCGTGCGTGATGACGATCCCGGCCAGATTCTTCTTCGCCTTCTC
>DATGHB010000471.1:0-3986 GCA_035308265.1 Roseiarcus sp. | reverse complement strand
CGGGGGCATTGTGCCTGGCGGGTCGGGAATGTTGGTCTGCGCTAAGGCGGGTACGGCGGCTACCGATGATGCAGCCGCGACGGCGGCCGAACGCAGAAAATGGCGTCGATCCATTTGCGTTTCCTCCTTATGCCGATTTTTCGGCGGCCGCACAATAATCACCGCCGGAGCCGGCAGGCAAGACAATGAAGATATTGTCCCTGTCATATCAGGGCTTTGCCCTGCGCGATGGTCTCGCCGGGGCCGATCCCGTCGCGCGTCTCCCAAGATCGGAGCGCTCCGTCGCGCCCATCCGCAAGCGTTGCCCGGTTCGGGGATGCGCGACATCCTATAATCCTGATTAATGGAAGCCGCGCGTCTCGCGAGGCGCGCGTTCGACGCCGAATCCGCTCGACGAATTCCCATTTCCGGCGCCCGCGGCGGGCCGCTCGGGAATGAACCCGACGGCCGGGCGGCTTCAGGGCCGCGCCTTCAAGAGACGACCGCGGCCGGGGCCCAGCGATGGGCGCCGGCCTCATCGGCAAGCTCCACATTCAAGAGCGCATGTTGGCCGTCCCCAGGCCTGGCTCGCATCGGAGCGCCGATTGCGCGTCGCCATGTGGCCGCCGGCGCGGTAGCCGGCTCTCGGCGCCAGTCAGGCGGCCATGGCCTTCTTCAGGTTGGCGTCGACCTTGTCGAGGAACCCCTCGGTCGAGAGCCACTTCTGCTCAGGGCCGACCAGCAGGGCGAGATCCTTGGTCATAAAGCCGGCCTCGACCGTTTCGACGCACACCTTCTCGAGCGTCGCGGCGAATTTGGCCAGCGCCGCGTCGTCGTCGAGCTTGGCGCGATGGGCGAGACCGCGGGTCCAGGCGAAGATCGAGGCGATCGAGTTGGTCGAGGTCGCGTTGCCCTTCTGATGTTCGCGGTAATGGCGGGTGACGGTGCCATGCGCGGCCTCCGCTTCGACCGTCCGCCCGTCGGGCGTCATGAGCACGCTGGTCATGAGGCCGAGCGAGCCGAACCCCTGCGCGACCGTGTCGGACTGCACGTCGCCGTCGTAATTCTTGCAGGCCCACACATAGCCGCCCGACCATTTGAGCGCCGCCGCGACCATGTCGTCGATCAGGCGATGCTCGTAAGTGATCCCGAGCGCCTCGAACCGGCTCTTGAACTCGCTCTCGTACACATCCTGGAAGATGTCCTTGAAGCGCCCGTCGTAGACCTTGAGAATCGTGTTCTTGGTCGAGAGATAGACCGGGTACTTGCGCATGAGCCCGTAGTTCAGGGACGCGCGGGCGAAGTCGCGGATCGAATCGTCGAGATTGTACATCGACATGGCGACGCCCGCGCCGGGGAATTTGAATACTTCCTTCTCGATCACCGTGCCGTCGTCGCCCTGGAAGCGAAGGGTGAGGCGGCCCTTTCCGGGGACCTTGAAATCGGTGGCGCGGTACTGGTCGCCATAGGCGTGGCGGCCGATCACGATCGGCTTGGTCCAGCTCGGAACCAGGCGCGGCACGTTCTTGCAGATGATCGGCTCGCGAAAGATGACTCCCCCTAAGATGTTGCGGATGGTGCCGTTCGGGCTCTTCCACATCTCCTTCAGATGGAACTCTTTGACCCGCCCCTCATCGGGCGTGATGGTGGCGCACTTGACGCCGACGCCCACCGCCTTGATCGCGTGCGCCGCGTCGATCGTCACCTGGTCGTTGGTCGCGTCGCGGTTCTCCACCGAAAGGTCGAAGTACTGGAGATCGATATCGAGATAAGGATGGATGAACTTGTCGCGAATCAGAGCCCAGATGATGCGCGTCATCTCGTCGCCATCGAGCTCGACAACCGGATTTGCGACCTTGATCTTAGGCATGGAGAGAGGCTTTCGTTGGCGGGAGACGCGCGACATGCGGGCGAGGCGCCCCTATAGCATCGGCGCCCACATGGGCAAAGCCGCGGCTGGCGCAAGGGCTATGACAATCGCGCTAGCGCTGTTGATGAGCGGGCGGGGAGCTCACGCCGACGCAGGTCCCGAGACCGACAACGCGCTCGCGACCCTTTGCGGGATCGTGGAATCCTCCGCCAAGGCCGAGGGGCTGCCGGTCGACTTTTTCACCAAGCTCATCTGGCGGGAAAGCGCGTTCCGGCCGGCGGCGGTCAGCCCGGCGGGCGCGCAAGGGGTGGCCCAGTTCATGCCGGGGACGGCGAACGAGCGCGGGCTCATCGATCCGTTCGATCCGGCGTCTGCGATCCCCGCCTCCGCGCGGTTCTTGAACGAGCTCAAGCTCCGCTTCGGCAATCTTGGGCTGGCGGCGGCCGCCTATAACGCAGGCCCCACGGCGCTGGGCCGTTGGCTCGCGGGCAAGAGCCCGCTTCCGTTCGAGACTGAGGACTATGTGCTCGCGATCACCGGGCGAGGAGCCGACGAGTGGCGGAGCGGCAAGTCGCCCGCCGCCGCTTCGCCACCGCCTGTTCCCTCGTGCCTGAGCCTGATCGCGAGCCTCCGCACGACGACGGCCGCCTCCCCGGTCGTTTCGGGCTGGTTTGCGCCCTGGGGGGTGCAGATCGCCGCCAGCTTCTCACGGGCGTCGGCGATGCGGGCCTTCGCCCGCGTGCAGCATGATTTCTACCCCGCCATCGGCGGAAAAAATCCGTTCGTGCTCGGCTCAGTGGTGCGGAGCCGAGGCTTCCGCCCGTTCTACCGGGTGCGGATCGGGGCGCAGAGCCGGAGGGAAGCCGACAAGATCTGCGCCGGCCTCGAAGCCGCAGGCGGCGCCTGCGTCGTGCTGAGGAGCTGATCCCCAAGGCGCTTCAACGCCCGCCGCCGGCAAGGCTCCTGGGTCGCGCACTTTGTTGTCCGACTCCATCATTTCAACGGCTTAACACCTCCTTTGCGCAACTTTTTCGCGACTTTCTTTGCTCGTTGCGTCCCGCTCTCGCTCCCGCACGACGCGACGCGAGAAGGGGTGCGTTGTCCCCCTCTCGCGGATTGCCCTTCGAGGCATCCGCCTTGCGGCGCCGAAGGCGAGGCCGCCGCTAAGGGACGCGGAGTTTTGGCTTTGATAGCATCCATGATGGTGGCGATGGATTCTGAAATAGTCAAGATATTGTTCATTCTTTCCGATTTACACATTCCGCGATTGGCCCGCGCCGCCAAGCCCCCCTCGCGGACATGGGCGAGGTCAACCCGCCCCGCGCCCGGCGCGACCGAGGGTCGCGAATTCGTCGTCGGCGAGCCTGATCGCCGCCGCGCCGACATTCTCCTCGAGATGCGCGACCTTGCCGGTCCCGGGGATCGGCAGCATGACCGGGCTGCGTTTCAGGAGCCAGGCGAGCGCGATCTGGCCGGGGCTCGCCTTGTGCTTGCGCGCGATCGCGTCGAGCGCCGAGCCGGGCCGCGCCGACGCGCCGGCGTCGAGCGGCGCCCAGGGGATGAAGCCGATATTGTTTTTCTCGCAATGATCGAGCGCGGCCTCGCTCGCACGGTCGATGAAATTGTAGCGGTTCTGGACCGTGGCGACCGGGAAGACCTTCGAGGCCGCCTCGATCTCGGCAACGCTCACTTCCGACAGGCCCGCGCAGCGGATGACCTTGTCCTTGATCAGCGAGGCGATGGCGTCGAACTGCTCGCGCGCCGGCACTTTGGAATCGATGCGATGCAATTGCCACAAGTCGATGATCTCGACGCCGAGGCGCCAGCGGCTCGTATGCGCCTGCTGGATCAGATATTCCGGCCGGCCGAGCGGAATCCAGATGTTCGGACCGGTGCGGGTGAGCCCGCCCTTGGTCGCGATATGGATCTCGCCATAAGGCGCGAGCGCTTCGCGAATGAGCTCCTCGGAAAAACTGGGGCCATACGAGTCGGCGGTGTCGATGAAGTCGACGCCAAGATCGGGAAGACGCCGCAGCGTCTTCAAAGCCTCGGCGCGATCGGCGGGCGGGCCCCAGATTCCCTTGCCGACGACGCGCATCGCGCCGAAGCCGAGACGATTGACGTCAAAGGCGCCGCC
>DATGHB010000470.1:0-13889 GCA_035308265.1 Roseiarcus sp. | reverse complement strand
CTTGTTCGGATCGATCCACCGCGCCTTGATCTGTTTGCCGCCGACCGGATCGACCTCGACCACCTGACCGTTCTGGGCGTTGATCACCAGGAGGCGCCCGTTCGGCGCGAAGGTCATGGCGAGCGGACGCTTCAGCAGGCCGTCCTTGGTCACAGCTCTGCCGACGCCCGCGCTGTCATTGCGGGTCAGCGCGTCCGGGATCGCGGTGATGCGATTGGCGGTCGCGTCGGAGACGTAAAGCGTGCCGTCCTTGGCGAGCGCCAGGCCCGTTGGCCCGATGACGAAAACGTCCTTGTCCGCCTGCGCCCCGAAGCCGCTCCCGACCACGGTCTGGCTGACAACCTTCGGAGGCTCGCCGTTCTTGATCGCGAGCTTGAGACGGACGACGGTCTGCTGATTGACGACCGGGGGCGGGTCGCCGTCGGGCGCGCCGACGCCGAAGCCGGTGTTGCTGACGAAGAGCGTGGCGCTGTCGCCTTCGTCCACCGTCGCCATATTGCCGCAGGGCATGTCGATCCCGTCATTGGCGATGACGCTCGCGACCTTTCCGTTGGCGTCGAGAACGATCAGGCAGCCCGACCCCTTCGTCTTGGTCGTCCCGTCGGAGCTCGGGGCGCTGCCGACGATCACCCAGCCCGATTTGAGCATCGTCATCGCCGTCGACAGCCCGACCCCGCCCGGGCACCCGGCGAGATCGCGCGGGAGTGTGGCGAAGGTGGTGAGCTTCTTCGTCGCCGGATGGTAGGCGACGATCGTCGAGCCGAGCCCCTGCAGGTTGCCTTTGTCGTTGAAATTGGTGACGAGGACGTCGTTCTTCTGAATGACGCCGGCCGACGTTGGCGCGACGACGATCGCATAGGGATTCTGGTCGCCGTTGTCGGGCGCCGTCGAGGTGAGCGTCGTCTGACGGTGAAGGCTGCCGAGAAAGCTCGGCTGCTCCGCGGCGGCCGCCGCGACGCAGGGCGCGGCGACCGTCGCCAGCGCTCCCGCTCGGAGGACGACCCGCAGCAACGGCTTCATGATCGGGGGGACGCGAATTGTCATGGCGGCTGGTCCTCGATTCGGACGTAGAGCTGCGCTCTTTGAGCCGGCCATCAGGACGGAACGGGAGCGCGGGCGGCGAAGGAACGGCCTAGCTTCGCGCGGGAAGCCAGGCAAGATCAGCCGGCTCTCTTTGTAGTCTTTTCATTTTAGAATGATTTCAAAATTGATGCTCTCATTGGCCTGAGCCGGAATCGCGGCGCGCCTGCGGCGCCGCTCTAGGTACGAATACCCAGCCGCCCATCCCGAGCCGGAAACTTGGCAACGCGTGGGCCGCGCCTTTAGACAGGGCGTCGCCCACGTGTTGCGCGGGCGCAGGACTGGACCAAGCAGCGCGGGATGGACGCTTTTCTTCTCCTGATTGAAGACCCCGACGCCTGGGCGGCGCTCGCGACCCTGATCGCCATGGAGGTCGTGCTCGGCCTCGACAATCTGGTGTTCATCGCGCTGCTGAGCAACCGCATCGACGAACGCCGGCGGAACCTGGCGCGCAAACTCGGGCTCTCGCTGGCGCTCCTGTTCCGCCTCATGCTGCTTGCCTCGGCGTCGTGGCTGGTGCGGCTGACGGAACCGCTGGCCACCGTGGTGGGCCATGCCTTTTCCGCCCGCGACGTCATGTTGCTCGCCGGCGGACTTTTCCTGGTCTGGAAGGCGACGACCGAGATTCATCATCGGGTCGACCCGACCGTCGAGACCGATCATGAAAAGCCTGCCTCGCCGCTCGGCCTCATCTCGGGCCTCATCCAGATCATCATCATCGACATCGTCTTCTCGGTCGACAGCATCATCACCGCGGTCGGCATGACCGAATATTTTTCGATCATGGTCGTCGCCGTCGTCGTGGCGGTCGGCGTGATGATGCTGGCCGTGGCGCCGCTGGCCGAGTTCATCCGCCGCAATCCGACGGTGTTGATGCTGGCGCTGAGCTTCCTGTTGATGATCGGCATGACCCTGATCGCTGACGGTTTCGGTTTTCATATCGAAAGAGGCTATATCTACGCGGCGATGTTTTTCTCCTCTCTGGTCGAGACGCTCAACGTCCTCGCCAGACGCAGATCGGGACGGCGGACATGACCTCGAGCGGTCTCATTCTTTTCGCGGCGGTCTATTTCGCCGCGGTGGCGACTCCGGGCCCGGGCATTGCGGCCTTGATTGCGCGTGTGCTGGGGCAGGGGCTCGAGGGCGTCGCGCCGTTCATCGCCGGCTATTTCGTCGGCGACATGATCTGGCTCACATTTGCCGCGACCGGGCTTGCCGTCGTCGCCAAGACTTTCGCCGGCGTGTTCGTCGCGATCAAGTTCGCCGGCGCCGCGTATCTGCTCTATCTGGCGTGGAGGATGGCGACCGCGCCCGCGGTCGTTGGCGCGTCCCCGCCGCCGGTCCCGCGCGGCTGGCGTGCGTTCCTGGGCTCGCTGTCGTTGACGCTCGGCAATCCCAAGGTCATGATCTTCTTCCTCTCGATCATGCCGCTCGTCGTCGACATCAGGGCGCTCACGCCGCTTAAGCTCATGGAGCTCGCCGCCGTTTCGGCGGCGGTCATTTTCTCGACCCTCGCGGCTTACGCGCTGGCCGCCAACCGGGCGCGGGCGTTCCTTAGCTCCACGAGAGCGATGAAGCTCGTGCATCGCCTCGCCGGCGGAGTGATGGCCGGCGTCGCGGTCGCCGTCGCCACGAGGTAGGCCATGTCCGACCTTCTGGCGATCGGCGAAGCGCTGGTCGAGCTCAACCAGCCGAAGGACGGCGCGCCGTTCGTGCAGGGGTTCGGCGGCGACACTTCAAACGCGATGATCGCGGCGGCGCGGCTCGGCGCCGAGTCCGCCTATTTCACCGCCGTCGGCGCGGACCGTTTCGGCCAGGCGCTGACCGGGCTCTGGCTCAGCGAACAGGTCGACGCGAGCGGGATCGTGGTCAACGGCGGCGCGCATACCGGGCTCTATTTCGTCACCCATGGCGCTCAAGGCCATGAGTTCTCCTACATGCGCGCGGGCTCGGCGGCGAGCCGGATCGGCGAAAGCGACCTGCCGGTCGAGCGCATCCGCGCAGCCAAGATCCTGCACCTCTCGGGCATCAGCCAGGCGATCTCGTCTTCCGCCGCCGACGCGGCGTTCGCGGCAATCGACATCGCCCGCGACGCCAGGCGGCTCGTCTCCTACGATCCGAATCTGAGGCTGAAACTGTGGCCGCTGCGCCGCGCGCGGGCCATCATTCACGAAGCGATGCGGGCCTGCGACATCGCCCTTCCGGGCCTCGACGACGCCGAGGCGCTGACCGGGCTGCGCGATCCGGACGCCATCGCGAGCTTCTACCTTGAGCTCGGGGCCCGTGTCGTCGTGGTGAAAATGGGCCGGGGCGGCGCGCTGGCGGCGACGGCGAACGAGCGCGAGCGCATTTATCCGCATAAGGTCAACGCGGTCGACGCGACCGGTGCGGGCGACTGCTTCGACGGCGCGTTCCTCACCGAATATGTACGGCTCGGCGATCCGTTCGCCGCCGCGCGCTTCGCCAATGTCGCGGCGGCGCTGTCGACCCTCGGCTATGGCGCGGTCGCGCCATTGCCGCGCCGGGCCGACGTGGAGCAGGCAATGGCCGCCTCAGCATGACCCCGTTCTTCCCTAGTCCCTCGCTCGCCGCCGCCTATGTCGTCGCCTGCCTCCTGCTCGCCGCCACGCCCGGCGCGGACATGGCGCTTTTCCTGTCGCGCACGCTCGCCGGCGGCCGGGCTGAAGGGTTCGCCGCGCAGGCGGGCGCGAATGCCGGGCTCGTCGTCCACACCTGCGCCGCGGCGCTCGGCCTCTCCGCGCTGCTCGCCGCCTCGGCGCACGCTTACGAAACGGTCAAGATCGCCGGCGCCATCTATCTCGTCTGGCTCGCGTGGCGCGCGGTCCGCCATGGCTCGGCGCTGAAACTGAAGGCCGGCGCGTCGGCAAGCGGCGGCTTGCGCGGCGCCTTGGCGAGCGGGTTCCTCATCAACGTCACCAATCCGAAAATCGTGCTGTTCTTCGTCACCTTCCTGCCCCAGTTCATCGGCGCGAACGATCCCCATGCGAGCGCGAAGCTGTTCGTGCTGGGCTTCGGCTTCATCGCGATCACGACCGCGGTCAACGTCGTCGTCATCCTTGTCGCCGGACGCTTTGTCGCGGCGACGAAGCGCAATCCGCGCGCGCTCAGGATCTTCGACTACGGCTTCGCCGCGCTGATGAGCGCGTTCGCGGCGCGTCTCGTGTGGAACGAAGCGAGATAGGAGCCGCGCGCCGATGGACCTCGCCGCCTTCCGCGTTTCGCTCTCCGCCGCCGAGCCGCCGCCTGCGCTGAGCGGCGCCTTGCGCGCGCTATGGCTCGACGCGCGCGGCGACTGGAACGGGGCGCATGAAGCAGCGCAGGGGGACGAGGGCGGCGCCGGCGACTGGGTCCACGCCTATCTGCATCGCAAGGAAGGCGACGCCGGCAACGCCGCCTATTGGTATCGCCGCGCCCGAAAAGCCGTCTGCCGGGCGCCGACCGACGAGGAATGGGCGGCGATCGCGAGCGAGCTTTTGAAGGGCGAAGGCGGGGAGGCGGCGTAGGGAGGAGCCTTTGCGAACCCGGCCCTCGCCATTGACGTGTCTTGACGGACGCGTTGCGAGGAGCGGCGAAGCAATCTGGGGAACGTAGAGTGCTCGACCATTCTCTCGACTGCTTGGCGTGCTCGCAACGACGTCTTGATTCCAGCGCTCGACCCGGACGCGCAAACGCGTTTTGCGGCCCTTGAGATCACCGAAACAGGCCGTTCGGGCTTCCCACACTCAGCGCGTGCGACGTAGACAAACGAGTGAACTAACCGTCTGCGGACAGGGAGGCCACGCGAATGGCGTCAGAAACTCCAACGTTGTACCTACTGGATCCCATTGAAACGGAGCATCGTCGCCTCGTCCGCCAGGCTTGGCTGCTCGAGCCGCTAACGGAACGGCTGTTTCGGGAAGCTGGGATCGGCGAGGGCATGCGCGTGCTCGATCTTGGGTGCGGAATGGGCGACGTCGCAATGCTCGCGGCTCGGCTCGTCGGGCCCTCAGGTTGGGTCGTTGGCGTTGATCGAGACGCCTTGATGCTAGCCAACGCCAGTCGGAGAGCCGAAGCCGCTGGGTTCACGAACACGAGTTTCCTTCATTCCGACGTGGCTGATTTGCCTCCGAGCGAGCCGTTCGACGCCGCCGTCGGCCGTTTCATTCTGGCGTTTCTGCCCAACCCAGCCGCCGTATTGAAACGGCTCTACACTCTCGTTCGCTCAGGCGGGGTCTTCGCCTTCCAGGAAGTGAGCTTGGCGAACACGCTCGCCCAGACGGAGCATTTGCCTCTCCGCAAAAAGGTATGGTGGCTCATTCACGATACGCTGGCGCGAGGGGGCGCCCGCACAAACAGCGAGCTTTTCCTCTATCGCGACTTCCAAGCCGCGGGTCTGCCGCCGCCGACGCTGCGAAACGAGTTGCTGCTCGGCGACACGCCAGAGATCCGGAGCTATCTGATCGACCTCTTGTCTGCGATGTGGCCCAGAGTCGGCGAGCACCAGGCTGCGCGCGATAAACTCGGCGACCTCAGCACGCTCGCCGCCCGTCTTGACGCCGAACTCGACGCCAATAACTCGTTCGCGGCTTGCCCGGGTGTCGTGAACGCATTCTCGCGGCGGCCTTAACGGGTTGGCGAGCTGCGCTCATCCGTGCTCGGACGATACCTGACTGCCCGGCGAACCGAGGGACGCATACGACAGTTAGACCTGGAAGAAAACGCGGTCGATAGCCGCCCAAACTTCGTGAAGCGCGCGGTTTGACAAAAATGGCAATTTTGTGGTAATAGGGAAAGCCTCTTGCTTCATTGGCGCAATCTGTTCAAGGTAAATATTTTCACGACGTTAGGCGAAGGAGGACGACATGGCGGCGGGATCGTTCGAGTCGCGGCTCAGCAATATTGAAGAGCTGTGTATCATCATCATCATCATCATCATCGGCGGACGTTGGCCGGGACACGGACCGGGACCGGTCGGAGACAGTGTGACTGCCGACACTTCCCGCATGGAGGCCCTGTTGAGGCTTGTGCGGCCTCCTCGCGGCGACCCTGGCCCGGTGGATATGGCGCGGCTATCCCTTGAAGCGGCCGAGGCGAGGCTCCTCGAAGTCAATGCGGAGTTGACCCGGCTCAGGTCTCACGAAGCCGAGCTGAACGCCAAGGTGAAGGAACTGCGGGGCAGCAAGACCAAGTAGCCGCGCCCCCGCTGGAAGCAACCGAACGGCGCCTGCATCTTGGGGGAGGTTTGCTTGTCCGCAGATTCCACGCGCTCGGTTCTTCTGATCGGATACCAGGACCAGGATAATCTGGGTCTGCGGTATCTGCTGTCGTCGGTGCGGCAGGCCGGTTTCGCCGGCCGCATCGAGACCTACACGGCCGACCCCGGGCCGATCGTGGCGCTGGCGGAGCGGCTGAAGCCCGACGTGATCGGGTTCTCGTTGATCTTCCAATATATGTCGCCTGCGTTCGGACGGGTGATCGAAGCCCTGCGCGCGGCGGGTTGTCGGTCGCACATCACCATCGGCGGGCATTATCCGAGCTTCGACGCTGAGGAAGTTCTGCAGAGAATCCCCGGCGCCGATTCGATCGTCCGGTTCGAGGGCGAACGGACCCTGGTCGAACTCATGCAGAAGCTAAGCCGCAACGAGGATTGGCGCGGCGTCGCCGGCATCGCCCACAGGCAAGGCGGTGAGATCGTCGTCAATCCGTTGCGGCCGGTTTTGGACGATCTCGATCTTCTGCCATTCCCCGAGCGCTCGGACATCGACTATCGCCGCCAGGAACTGCCGATGGCTTCGGTATTAGGCAGCCGCGGGTGCCCGTGGGATTGCAGCTTCTGCAGCATCCGGCCGTTCTACGAAGCCCAGGGCGGCAAGCTCAGGCGCCTGCGTTCGCCCGCCGCGGTGGTCGAGGAAATGCGCCAGCTCCATTTCGAGCAGGGCGCGGAAATGTTCCTGTTCCAGGATGACGACTTCATGGCGACCGGCCGGCGCGCGCGCCGGTGGGCCGAGGACATCGCCAGCGGAATCATCGCCGCCGGGCTCAAGGGCAGGATCGCCTTCAAGATCAGCTGCCGCTCGGACGAGATCCATTACGACACGATGGCTCGCCTCGCCGAGGCCGGGCTTACCCATGTCTACATGGGGGTCGAGAACGGCGACGATCAGGGCCTCGCCAACATGAACAAGCGGATGAAGGCGAGCGTGCATATCGAGGCGGGCGAAATCCTGCGCTCGCTCGACATGTCTTTCGACTTCGGCTTCATGCTGCTCGAGCCCTATAGCACCATCGAGATCGTTCGCAACAACATCGCTTTTCTCGATCGCTATGTCGGCGACGGCTGGACCGTCGCCGGCTTCTGCCGGACGCTCCCCTACGCCGGGACGCCGCTCAAGACCCAGCTTGAGGCGGAAGGCCGCATGCTCGGCACGCCCTTCGAGCCGGACTACAATTTCCTCGATCCCAAGCTCGACCGCTTCTACGACTGGATGCTGCTGACGTTCTACGAGCGCAACTTCACCAATTCGGGCCTCAACGAGGTCCTGCGCCGCCTCAACTTCGACGCCCGTCTCAAATTGCCGAACCGACGCAAGTTTCAGCCGTCGGAGCGGGCGAAGGTCCAGCGGATCACCGCAGAGTGCAACGGCCACGCCCTCTATTGCCTGCGCTCGGCGCTCGACTACATCGAGGCGACGCCTGTTGACGAGATCGACATCAGAGGCGGGTATCTGGCCAAGTTGACGGCGCATGAGAAGGCGCAGGAGCGCCGGCTGATGGCGGAGGTCGAAACAGTCAACGCCCCGCGGTTCGAATGGCGGCGGTATCTCGAGAGCGACCAGGAATTCCGGTCGTTCGGCGGCTTCGCCAACGCCTGGACGCTGGCTCCCCAGGACCTTCCGGTCGCGAGCTAGGCGCGCCTCGCGCCGGCCGTTTTAGCGGCCGATATTGAAGTGAGGAGGGACCGATGGCCTATAATGTTTCGGGTTGGGGGACTGCGGCGCCCAACGCCAAGTATTGGGTGAGCTATGTCATCAATGGAGGGCAGGATTTCGGCGCCCAGTTTGCCCAAGCCAAACCCGAGGGCGCCCTACAGGACGGAACTCAAAATGGCAGCTTCACCAGCTATAATCACGACATTTATCTGGATGTAGCGAGCCAGCACCTGACATATTCGTTCTGGGCGCAGAACACGTCGCCGCAATATTTGAGTTTCATGTTGTGCGGCGGCGGCTTGATCTGATCTCCAATCCGGGAGGCTGACGATGGCGAAGGTCCTTGCGATCACCGATCTCAACGGCGCTCTGCTCGGCGTGCTTCGGGCCGATCCGATCGAAGTGAGGCCGGGCTTGACGATCCAGGCGGCGCCGACTCCGATGGCCGAGCATCACCAGAGGCACCACCTTATCGACGTGCCGGATCATCTGCTCGGCAAGCGGGGCAAAGGCGTGGAAGAATTGCACCGTGAGGTGAGCCGCCGCCTACCGCAGCGTTGACGAGGGCTCGCCCGCGCCTATTCCACTACGAGGCCGATCAGCACGACCTTCTGGGGCGGGCGGCGGAGAGGCTCGTCCGCGCCGCCCTCGCTTGACGTCCTCGTAACCGCAGACGCGAAAACCGGCTTTCCCTTTTTCGCATCGCGCTCTAAAGCCGTGGCGCGACCTTGAACCCCCGGACAATTTCCCTTGGGCGTCGATGCGGACATTGACGGCGTTGCCGCGCGCGATCTCCTGCTCCTTGCTGCGCGCGAGGCGGGGGCGCTGGCGCTCGGCTATTTTCGGCTAGGCGGGCGCACGGCCGCCAAAGTGATGGCGAAAGAAGGCGGCTCTCCGGTGACGGAGGCCGATCTTGCCGCCGATTCGCTGCTCAAGCGCCGCCTCGGGGAGGCGTTGCCCGACGCAGGCTGGCTCTCGGAGGAGACCGCCGACGATTTCGAGCGCCTCGCCCGGCGCAGCCTCTTCGTCGTCGACCCGATCGACGGCACGCGGGCGTTCGTGATCGGCGATCCACGGTGGGCGGTCTCGGCCGCGCTCATCGTCGACGGGCGACCAGTTGCCGGCGTCGTCCATGCGCCGGCGCTCGGCGAAACTTACGCCGCGGCGCGGGGCGAGGGCGCGAGCTTCAATGGCGCGGCTCTTACCGCCGCCGCCTGGCCGCCGCGCCTCGCCGCCGGCCCCAAGCCGGTCATCGAGGCGATGGCGGCGAATCTGGGCATATCCGTCGAGGTCACGCCCCGCGTTCCCTCGCTTGCCTATCGCCTGTCGCTCGCTGCGCGCGGCTCGATCGGTTTCGCCCTCGCGGCAGGGAACTCGCACGATTGGGACATCGCCGCCGCCGATATCCTGCTCGAGGAAGCCGGCGCGCGCCTGGTCGACGCCTCGGGCGAGCGGCTCCGCTACAACGCCCGCGAGGTCCGCCGCGGCGCGCTCCTTGCCGCGCCGGACGAGGCCGCGCCTCGGCTGATCGACGCCTTTCGCGCCGCCATCGGCTAGCCGCTCCCGACCGCTTGCGTTTTCGCTGCGGGGAGGGCAAAGGCCAGCCCGACAACCGGCTTCCCGCGCCCTCCCGCGCGCCCCTCAAGGACATGAGACCCGTGACCTCCCCCGACGCCAAGGCTCAAGACGAGGCCAAGCCGCAGCGCCTGCACCTGGTGTTCGGCGGGGAATTGAAATCGCTGGAGAGCCACGAATTTCGCGATCCCGCCAAGCTCGACATTGTCGGCCTCTTTCCCGACTACGCGAGCGCCGAGCGCGCCTGGCGCGCCAGGGCCCAGGCCACCGTCGACAGCGCGCAGACCCGCTATTACATCGTCCACCTGCATCGGCTGATCGAGCCGGACCTCGCGCCGCCGACCCGGACCGCCTGAGCCCTCAATGGCGAGGCGGGTCGGCAGGTCGGAATGGGCGCAGGAGGCGATTGGCCTCGGGCTCGCGGCCTACCTGGGTCTCGTCCGGCGGACGAGCCGGTTCACCACGGTTCCCGACGACATCGACGCCTACATCAAGGACGATCTCCCGCTGATCGCGGCGATGTGGCACGGCCAGCATCTGATGATGCCGTTCGCCAGGCCGCAGATCATGGATCGGCTCGCGGTGCTCATCTCCCGCCACGAGGACGCGGGCGCGCAGGCTCTCGCCGCCGAACGGCTCGGGATCACCGCCGTGCGCGGCTCGGGCGGCCCCGCCGACCGCGCCTACTACAAGGGCGGCGCGCCGGCGATGCGCGAACTCCTGCGCCAGCTCGAGCAGGGCTCGTCCGTCGCGATGACTGCGGACGTGCCCAAGCGCGCCCGGGTGGCCGGGCCGGGAATCGTGGCGCTGGCCAGGCTCTCCGGCCGTCCGATCGCTCCGACCGCGGCGGTCATGAGCCGCCGCATCCAGTTCAAAAGCTGGGATCGGGCTTCGCTTGGACTGCCGTTCTCCCGCGCGGCCGTGGTCGTGGGCGACCTCATCCGCGTATCTCCGGACGCCGGCGATGACGAACTGGAGGCTGCGCGGCTCGCCGTCGAGCGGGGGCTCGACGAGGTGCATCGGAAAGCCTACGCCATGGTCGGCGCAAGCGATCCGGGCGCCGGCTTAAGACCGCCAACCTGAAATCGAAATGACGGCGCCCATCTCGCTCATTGGCTATCGGTTGGGCTCGCTCCTGGCGACGCCGCTCGCCGGCCCGATCCTCTCGATGCGCCTCAAGCGCGGCAAGGAGGATCCGCGGCGGGTCAGGGAGCGGCGCGGCCTGACCGGCCTTGCCCGGCCGCCGGGGCCGCTCGTCTGGCTGCATGGCGCAAGCGTCGGCGAGGCCGCGGCGCTGATGCCCTTCGTCGAGCGCATCGCGCGCTCGGGCGTGACCGCGCTCGTGACCACGACCACCGTGACCTCGGCGGCCATGCTGGCGAAACGCCTGCCGCCGGGCGCATTCCATCAGTATGCGCCGCTCGACTCTCCGCTGTTCGTGCGGCGGTTCATCAACAGCTGGCGCCCGGACGCGGCGCTGGTGGCGGAAAGCGAGCTCTGGCCCAATATGATCGTCGAGCTCAAGCGTTCCGGATCGAGGCTCGCGATGGTCAATGGGCGGATCAGCGAGCGGTCGTTCCGCCGCTGGGGACATGCGCCGCGGTTCATCGCCGCGCTTCTCGAGCATTTCGATGTATGCCTCGCGCGGAGCGAGGACGATGGCGAACGGCTGACCGCGCTCGGCGCGCCGAACGTGCTGGTCGCCGGCGACATCAAGTTCGACGCCCCGACCCTGCCCGCCGACCGGCGGGAGCTGGCCGAGCTCGCGGGCGCTACTTCAGGGCGTCAGATGTGGATCGCGGCCTCCACCCACGAGGGCGAGGAGATGATCGCCGCCGCCGCGCACCAGCGCCTCGCCCGGGTGTTTCCCGACGCGCTGACCCTGATCGCGCCCCGCCACCCCGAGCGGGGCGAAGAGATCTTGCGGCGCCTGGAGGCGCAGGGCCTCCTCTGCGCCCTGCGCTCGCGCGGCGAAGCGATCCGTCCGGAGACGGCGGTCTATATCTGCGACACGATCGGGGAGCTCGGGCTCTTCTATCGTCTTGCCGGCGTCGTGTTCGTGGGCAAGTCTTTCGTCGCCGGCGGGGGACAGAATCCGATCGAGCCGGCGAGACTCGCCTCCGCCATTCTGCACGGGCCGATGGTTGGCAATTTCGCCGACGCTTACGCGGCGCTCGACAAGTCCGGCGGCGCGCTCGCTGTCGCGCGTCCCGAAGACCTCGGCGAGACGCTGATCGCGCTCTTCGCCAACGGGGCGCGTCTGCGCGCGATGGCGCGCGCGGCGGGCGAAACGGTCGAGCGCCGCGCGGGCGCGGTCGACCGCTCGATGCGCGCGCTCAAAGCCCTGCTGCCGGCGGCCGGGGCTAAGCGGTGAGGGCGCCGCGCTTCTGGTTCAAACCGCGACCGACCCTGCTTGCGCGCATCCTGCAGCCGGCCGGCTGGGTCTACGGCCGGGTGACGGCGCGGCGGATGCGGGAACCCGGCGAGCGGGTCGGCGCGCCGGTGATCTGCGTCGGCAATTTCGTCGCCGGGGGCGCGGGCAAGACGCCAGCCGCGCTGGCGCTGGCGCGGATGCTGATCGGCGAGGGACGGCGGGTCGCCTTCCTGTCGCGGGGCTATGGCGGCGCCGAGCGCGTCGAGCCCCTGCTCGTCGACCCGAACGTCCACAACGCGGCAATGGTCGGCGACGAACCGCTCCTGCTCGCCAGGGTCGCGCCCTGCTGGGTCGGGCCGGACCGGGCGAGAAACGCGAGACGCGCGGTCGAAGCCGGCGCGAACGCGCTCGTTCTCGACGACGGCCTGCAAAATCCGGGGCTCGCCAAAGACCTCGCGTTCGCCGTGGTCGACGGCGAGACCGGCTTCGGCAACGGCCTCTGCATTCCCGCCGGTCCGTTGCGCGCGCCGGTTGCGGTCCAGGCGCTATTCGTGCGGGCGCTGATCGTGCTCGGAATCGAGGACGCCGCGGCGGCGCGGATCGCAGCGCTCATGCCAGGCAAGCCGATCATCCGCGCGAGCCTCGAGCCCGACGCGCTCGCCGCCGCGCCCCTGATCGGCCGCGAGGTGGTGGCCTTCGCCGGCATTGCGCGCCCGGAGAAATTCTACGCCACGCTGCGCCGGGTCGGCGCGCAGATCGTGATGACCCGCGACTTCGCCGACCACCATCCCTTTACGCCGCGCGAGATCGAGGCCTTGATCGAGGAAGCCGGTGACCGCGGCGCTCTTCTGGCGACCACCGAGAAGGACCTCGCGCGCCTCGGCGCCCGTCACGCCCGCGCGGTCCTGACCCTGCCGGTGACGCTGCGTTTCCAGGAGCCGAAGGTCGTGCGGCGCATGCTGCGCCAGGCGCTGGGAGCGTAGGGCAAATCGGACGGGCAGGGGAGTTCGCGTAAGATTACCTCCGTCGGCGCGGGCGCTGTAGGCTGCGCCGGTCGGTTCACCGAAGGCTTCAACGCCGCCGACCTGAAGGATGCGAAGGCGCTCCTTGAGGCCCTTGCATAGCCTGACGCCTATGACGTTGAAGGCGACCCCGGGTCATGAAACCTACGCCACCCCCATCACCAGCCCCTCGATATCATGCTTCTGGGTGACCGGAGTGAGTTCGTCGACCACCCGGCACACGAGATGGTCGCGCACAACGGCCGGGAGCGCGTCGTAATAGTCCTGCGTCACCATGAGGTCGTGGAGCTTGTCATGGCCGGCGCCCGGCGCGTCGGCGCCGAGCACCAGGACCGGGCGGGCGATCGGCGACCTGTGCGCCGTGCCGCGGTGGATGGTGAGCGCCGAACGGCAGGAGATGTCGCCCATCCGCGGGAATTTGCGGACGCCCCGCTCGGCGAAGCGCGGCCAGACGTCCTCGGGCGGGAACATTTCGTGCTTCCATGCGCGCCCGTCCTCCCATTGCGTGCCGGCTGCGATCTCGAACGGACCCATGTCCTCCGTCACGTCGACGCCGCTGAGATTGAAGGCGAGCGAAGTGATGCGGCGGTCGCGCCAGGTCTCGGGCGGCGAAGGAAAATCGCGATGCCAGGGCTGGTTCATCGCGCCCTCGAACGGCGTGTCGAAGCCAATCTCGACGAGCTTGTAGTCGGGACCGAGCACGGCCCGGCACATCGCCGTGACCCAGGGATGCGCGCTGAGATCGGCGAACCCGCCGAAGGCTTGCGGGTGGATTTCCACATACCAGCGCCTCGGGCCGCGGCCGACGGCGCCGCCCGGACGCTGGATCGCCTCCCAGAACGCCGTCATCATGTCCTCGCGCATGCGCTCGACCCAGGCGCGGGGAAAAGCGCGCCCCTGAGCCCGACG
>DATGHB010000469.1:0-8617 GCA_035308265.1 Roseiarcus sp. | reverse complement strand
AGGCTACGGCGACCTTGCTCGGCTCGAAAGAGAGCGCTGGCTCGACTTGCAGCCGCCTTTCGAGGAGTCGCATTTCCTGAGCGGCTTTGGCTTCGCGGACGGAAAATTCCGCTTCAAGCCCGACTGGACCGACTTGCCGATCGGCAATGACGGAATGAGGGGCCCCTGGCGCGGCATGCCGGGACTCCCCGACTACTGGCCGGTCAACGAGGCCGCCGACGAGGATCACCCGTTCAAGCTCGCCACCTCGCCCGCCCGAAATTTCCTCAATTCCACCTTCACCCAGACGCCGACCTCGCTATCGCGGGAGCAGCGGCCCGAGGTGCTCATCAATCCCTCCGACGCGGCAAGGCTCGGGCTCGGCCAAGGCGATGTCGTGCAACTGGGCAACAGGCGCGGGAGAACCCGCCTGCACGCCCGCCTGTTCGAGGGCGTGAAGCCGGGCGTTCTGGTCAGCGAAGGCGTCTGGCCCCCCTCCGCTTTCCTCGACGGGTGGGGAATCAACGTCCTCGTCGGCGACGACAGCGTCGCCCCGCATGGCGGCGCGGCGGTTCATGATGTCAGCGTGTGGGCCCGCCCGGCGTGAGCCGGAGCGCCTCATCGAACTTTCCTTGCCCGGGTCAGCGGGATATAGAAAAGCTCGAATCTTGACTGGCCCGTCCCTTTCCCTTTGCGAGCGAAAGAAATGAAGAAGCCGTCCGGCGCGCGAACCGACGGGTCTGCTCAAAGCCTTGTCGACGTCGCGGCGGTCGACCAGCTCGCGAAGATCGTGTCGCGATACGATCTCTCCGAGATCGAGATCAGCCTCGGGGAGCTCAACGTGCGTCTAGCGCGCGAGCGCGAGCCGCCGGTTCCCGCGAACCTGGCCGCGATTCCCCAATCGGCGCCCATCGCCGTTGCTTCCCCGCAGATCGCCGCCATCGCTCCACCGGCAACGGAGCCGCCCGCGGCGGATCTCGCGGGCGCCGTGAGATCGCCGATGGTCGGCACCGCCTATCTGCGGGCCAGTCCCGAGGCCAAGCCGTTCGTCGAGGTCGGATCGGCGGTCAAGGCCGGAGACAAGCTCATGCTGGTCGAAGCCATGAAGACCTTCAACGACATCGTCGCGACGCGGGCCGGCAAGGTGGTCAGCATTCTGGTCGCCGACGGCGCGCCGGTCGAATACGATCAGCCGCTGATGATCATTGAATGACCGCGGTCCGCAACCTCGCCGTAAAGGCGGCGAGGGATCGGGGAACCAGCCTCGATGTTTGATAAAATCCTGATCGCCAACCGCGGTGAAATCGCGCTCAGGGTCATGCGCGCCGCCAAGGAACTCGGGATTGCAACCGTCGCGGTCTATTCGACCGCCGACCGGGACGCGATGCATGTCAGGCTCGCGGACGAGAGCGTCTGCATCGGCCCGCCGCCGGCCCGTGACAGTTATCTCAACATTCCCGCGATCGTAGCGGCCTGCGAGATCACCGGCGCGGACGCCGTCCATCCAGGCTACGGCTTTCTCGCCGAGAACGCCCGTTTCGCGGAGATTCTCGAGGAACACGAGATCGCCTTCATCGGTCCGAAGGCCGAACACATCCGCCTGATGGGCGACAAGATCGAGGCCAAGAGCACTGCACGGCGTCTCGGGATCCCCTGCGTCCCCGGCTCCGAGGGCGGGGTGCGGGACGAAGACGACGCGCTCAAGGTCGCCGCCGAGGTCGGCTACCCCGTCATCGTCAAGGCGGCGGCGGGCGGAGGCGGCCGCGGGATGAGAGTCGCGTGGGGACCCGAGGACATCGCCGACGCGATGAGCGCCGCCAGGATCGAAGCGAAGGCCGCCTTCGGCAGCGATTCCGTCTATCTCGAGAAATATCTCGCCAAGCCCCGCCACATCGAAGTTCAGGTGCTCGGCGATACGCAGGGCCACGCCATTCACCTTGGCGAGCGCGATTGCTCCCTTCAGCGCCGCCACCAGAAAGTCTGGGAGGAGGGTCCCTCCCCTGCCCTCAATCCCGAACAACGCGACGGCATCGGCGGGATTGTCGCGAGCGCGATGGCTGAACTGGGCTACGTCGGCGCGGGCACGGTCGAGTTCCTCTACGAGGACGGGAAGTTTTTCTTCATCGAGATGAACACCCGGGTGCAGGTCGAGCACCCGGTCACCGAGATGATCACCGGCATCGACATCATCAACGAGCAGATCAAGATCGCCGCGGGCTCGCCCCTCTCCTTCGCTCAGGACGACGTCCGGTTCCTGGGCGCGGCGATCGAATGCCGCATCAACGCCGAGCACCCGCGCACATTTCAGCCCTCGCCCGGACGGATCGCCTACTTTCATCCCCCCGGAGGCTTGGGCATTCGCGTCGATTCGGCGGCCTATCAGGGCTACGTGATCCCGCCCTATTACGATTCCCTGGTCGGCAAGCTGATCGTCCACGGCCGGACGCGGACCGAGGCCCTGATGCGGCTTAGGCGCGCGCTCGACGAATTCATCGTCGACGGCGTCGAGACGACGCTGCCGCTGTTTCGCTCGCTGGTTCGAAACCCGGAGGTGCAGAACGGCCAGTACGACATCCACTGGCTCGAGGAGTTCCTGAGAAACGAGGCGCAAAGGTGATGAACGGGTTGTCCTTCCTCAGACCGCGCACTGAGGAGCGATGCGAAGCATCGTGTCTCGAAGGACGCCCCAGAACGGGCCTGCCGCTGCGACGCAAAAAAACTGAGGTCGTAGGAGAGGCGGCTACTGGACCGTTTTTCGAGACGCCCGTTTTGCGGGCTCCTCAGGACGAGGGTCTCTCTCTGCAATTTGCCGAACAATCATCCCGCTCCAGCCTCCAGAGCCGGTCGGGGCGTGAAAGCGTCGTTGATCCTGCCAGAAATGCAACCCGCACGCGATAATGTTACTTATCTTCAATGTAGTATTAACGATTCGCGTTGCAGAAAAATGAGGTCAAGCGCCTGAAAAGATTGAGTCGCGCGCAGAATCGTACACCGCGCGCCGCCGTACAATTCCAGTCCGCGGCCTTAGGCCCGAGCCCGCTGCCTCAATCGCGCCAAGGCCCGCTTGAGGGCGGCGGCGGGGCCTCTCAGCTCAATCGCTGCAAGGCCGCGCGAGCCTGGCTGTTGTTCGGATTGACCGATACGGCGCGCTGGTAGGATTCGACCGCCTTGACGCGATTGTTCAGCTTTTCGTAGCAGAATCCGAGGCCCGCCCACGCTTCCGAGTTGTTGGCGTTGACGTTGAGCGCTGCGTTGAAGTCCTCGATCGCCGCCTCGTACTTGCCGGTGGCCATCAGGCTCTGGCCGCGCGCCTGGTAGGGCTCGCCCGCGAACGGGTCGCGATCGATCGCATTGTTGAAATCGGTGATCGCCTGAACATTGTCGCCCTGGCGCTGATAGATGAGGCCGCGCGCGTGGTAGGCCTGCGCGCCCTCGGGGTTGAGCCGGATCGCCTGGTTGAGATCATTGAGCGCACTCGCGTAGTCGCCGTGCGAGCGCTCGAGATTGCCGCGGCCGAGATAGGCGGCCGCGTCGTTCGGGTTGACGGCGATCGCCTGATTGAAGTCCTGCATCGCCAGATCGTCCTTCCTCGTCTGGCGGTAGGCGAGCGCCCGGTTGGTGTAGGCGCCGGAGAATTGCGGATTGAGCTCGATGGTATGGCTGAAATCCTCGATCGCGTTCGAATATTTGCCGAGCTTGGCGTAGACCACCCCGCGCGTGTTGTAGGCGGCCGCGTCGCGCGGATTGCGCTGAATGACGTCGGTGAGGGAGGCGATATTGCCAGCGTTGGAGGCCTGGGCTCCAGGTTCGGCGTCGACCTCCGCCACGTGCGTGTTAAATCCGCCGAGCGTCTCGCTGCACCCCGCCAGCATGAGCGCGACCGCCGCCAGTCCGACACAACCCCAAAGCCCCTTAGAGGCCGATCGTCCGATCATCGCGCGCCAATCTCCGGGCCGAATCGCAGCCCGGAACATGCGCCTTGATCGACAATGTGCAACGCCAAAACCGAACCCCGCCGCTGAACGCCAGGTCGCGGCAGTCTTGCGCGGCAACCGTCGCCGCGGGACATCGAGCCGGCGCCGATCAGCCGGCCGATCGCGGCGCCCCGGGGGCCGGCTTCGGCTTCATCGGAAGCAAACCCTCTCGCTGCAGTTTCTTGCGAGCGAGCTTGCGCGCCCGCCGAACCGCCTCGGCTTTCTCGCGCGCCCTCTTCTCCGAGGGCTTCTCGTAATGTCCGCGAAGTTTCATTTCGCGGAATATCCCCTCGCGCTGCATCTTCTTCTTCAGCGCCTTGAGGGCCTGATCGACGTTGTTGTCGCGAACGAGTACCTGCACGGACCATCCTGTGTTTTGAGGCCGAGCCTCGAAAGATCTGAAGATTGAAGCGCGGGCTGGTGAAAAGTGGCCCGCGTCCAAGTTGCGCGGCCTTTACCAGACGGGCTATTTCTTGTCCAGAGCGCTTTGCGCAAACCCGCGCACCCGCGACCAACAACTCGGTTCTCCCGCCGCGCTCGTCAAAGCATGGCACAGTCAAGTCAGGACCCTTGCAAATGAACAGGTTCGAGCGGCGTCCCATCGACGCTGGCGAAGCGAAGATCGAATATCTTAACGGCGATTTTCGCATCCTCCGTCCGGGCGCCTTCGTGCGCTGCGCGGTGACCGGCGAGCCGATCCCACTGGACGAACTCCGCTATTGGAGCGTGGACCGCCAGGAGGCCTACGCCGCGCCCGCCGCGTCAATGAAGCGGGAGTGCGAGCGCCGCTAGCGGATCGGCGGAGCATATTGAATGCCGCCAGCGTCCCACAATTGATTGAGGCCGCGCGGAATGGCGAGAGGAGTTTTCGCCCCAAGGTTGCGGTCGAAGACTTCGCCATAGTTGCCGACATAGCGGATGATATTCGCCGCCCAGGCGTTGGTCAGCCCGATCTGTTCGCCAAAATCTCCGCTGGTTCCGACCAGGCGCTTGACCTCGGGCTTCTGTGACCGCAGCGCCTGATCGATGGTCCGCGAACTGACCCCCAGTTCCTCGGCGTTGATCATGGCGAAATAGACCCACTTGACCAGGCTGATCCATCGCAGGTCGTTGTCGCGCACCACCGGCCCGAGGGGCTCTTTCGAGATCACGTCCGGCAAAATCATCTGGTCCCTCGGCTTGGCGAGGCGCAGGCGCAACGCATAAAGTTGGGAGAGGTCGCTGGTCAGGGCCGAGCAAAGGCCGGCGTCGTAGGCCTTGATCGACTCGTCGGTCGATGAGGTGACGACCTCCTGCAGCGCCATGCCGTTACTGGTGAAGAAGTCGACGAGATTGTCGATGGTGGTGGTGCCGCTCTGCACGCAGACCTTGGCGCCGTCGAGTTCGCGCGCCGAGTTGATGCGGAGCGCGCGGGGGACCATGAATCCCTGCCCGTCGTAATAGGTGGCGCCGACGAAGGTCAGGCCGAACTCGGTCTCGCGCCCCATCGTCCAGGTCGAGTTGCGCGCGAGAACGTCGATTTTTCCTTGCGTGAGCGCCTGAAACCGGGCGTCCGCCGACAACGGCGCCAGCTTGACCTTCTTCGGATCGCCAAAGATGGCGGCGGCGATCGCACGGCAGAAATCGACGTCAAATCCGGTCCAGACGCCTCGTTCGTCGACGTTCGAAAATCCGGGCAACCCTTCGTTGACGCCGCAGACCAACGATCCGCGCGCCTTGACCGCCGTCAAGGTCGGCGACGCCCCGGCTAAACACGCGACGCCAGTCATGGCCAAGAGATACGTCGCCGCAAGCCATCGCAGCGCCGCCCGTTCCAGTCTCTCAAATCGGCCCAGTCGATCCATTCGGAATCTCGCCTTGACTCGCTTCAGCGACTTTAACTGACGGGGAGGTCCGAGAAAACGGGGCGCCTCTCCGCCTGGATGGCTGCGTCTCATTGCGCTGATGGGCAGGACTGGCGTTGGCAGGCGAAACTCATTGATGGAGACAAGATTTTTTGCCATGGCGGCGAGGCGAGTTGTCCAGACGCCGCCTTGCGCCGTTTTTGCCGGCCATGTACGAGCCCGTCGCAATCCTTGCGATCAGGGCGAGCGGGCGATGGTCGAATGGTTCGATGATCTCGTTCTGGGGATGCGCTTCAAGAGTCCGGAAAAGCGGGTCACGCGCGAGGACATCAAGCGGTTCGCGGCCGAATTCGATCCCCAGGCTTACCATCTCGATGAAGCGGCCGCCGAGCGCTCTGCGCTCAAAGGCCTCGCCGCCTCGGGCTGGCACACCGCGGCGATCGCCATGCGATTGCTGGTCGAGACGCGCCCGTTCGGACCGCACCCTCTGTTGGGGCTCGGCGTCGACGAACTCAGATGGCTCGCTCCCGTCCGCCCCGACGACGTGATCCATATGGAGGGCGAGGTGGTCGAACTCGTTCCGTCCCGCTCGAAGCCGCAGGGGATCGCCCGGGTCAAATGGACTGCGTTCAATCAGCGCGGCGAGCCGGTCTACACGGTCACTCCGATCGCCATCGTGCCCCGCCGCCCCGCCTGACCGGCCAGGCAGGCTCGCCCTGTGTGACCTGGACGGAGGCCACGCCCGTTCACCGGCATTTTTACCGGCGCGCCCTCACGTTTTCAGCGGGTTACGACCGTTTAGTTCCACCCTCGCGATCGCCGGCCTTTGCTGGTGTGATGGGGTGGGCGGCGGCGCCCGGATTCCCCTTGCAATCGCCGGCGAGATAGTTCATATGTGAACCTTATTGGACACCACGCCACCGCCGCCAGGGGCGCGCTTCCGTTTTTTTGTTGGAGATGACGATGCCGACTTACAAGGCGCCGGTCAGCGACTCCCTTTTCCTGCTGAACGACGTGTTCGACTATGCCCGCTTCGCGAACTCGCCGGGCTTTTCGGAGGCGCCGATCGACGTCGTCGAGGCGGTGCTCAGCGAAGGCGCGAAATTCGTCGAGGAGGTCATTCAGCCGCTGAACCGCGTCGGCGACCTCGAGGGCTGCAAGCGGCGCGACGACGGCAGCGTCGCCACGCCCAAGGGCTTTGCCCAAGCCTATAAGCGCCTGGTCGAGGGCGGATGGGTTGGCCTTGCCGGCGATCCCAAGTTCGGCGGCCAGGGCTTGCCGTCGTTCGTGGGCGTGCTGTTCGGCGAATACGAGTGCTCCGCCAACATCGCCTTCTCGATGTATCCCGGCCTCACCCGCGGGGCGACCGCGGCGCTGACCGCGCATGGCGACGAGGATCTCAAGGCCCGCTATCTGCCCAAGATGACCACCGGCGAGTGGACGGGCACGATGTGCCTGACCGAACCGCAGTGCGGCACCGATCTCGGCCTCATCAAGACGAAGGCGGTCCCGCAAGCCGACGGCTCCTATGCGATCACCGGCCAGAAGATCTTCATCTCCGCCGGCGAGCACGACCTTGCGGACAACATAGTCCATTTGGTTCTTGCGCGCATCGATGGCGCGCCGGCCGGCGTCAAGGGCATCTCGCTATTCCTGGTCCCGAAATTCCTGCCCGGCGGCGACGGCAAGCCCGGCGCGCGCAACAGCGTCGTCTGCGGTTCGATCGAGCACAAGATGGGCATTCACGGCAATGCGACGGCGGTGCTCAACTTCGACGGCGCCAAGGGCTGGCTGGTGGGCGAGGCGCACCGGGGCCTGCCCGCGATGTTCGTGATGATGAACGGCGCCCGGCTTGGCGTCGCGGTCCAGGGCCTCGGGATTTCCGAGGTCGCCTATCAGAACGCCGCGGCCTACGCGAAGGAGCGCCGGCAGGGCCGTTCGCTGAAAGGCCCGGTCGAGCCGGACAAGCCCGCCGATCTCCTCATCGTCCATCCCGACGTGCGGCGCATGCTCATGGAAATCCGCGCCTTCAACGAGGCCGCGCGCGCGCTCCTCGTCTCGGTCGCGCTGACCCAGGACGAGGCGCGCCATGCCCCGGACGAGAAGGCGAGACAGGCGGCCGAAGATCGCCTCGGCCTGCTGACGCCGGTCATCAAGGGCGTGTTCACCGATTATGGGTTTATGAACGCGGTCAAGGCGCAGCAGGTGCTCGGCGGCCACGGCTATATCGCCGAATGGGGCATGGAGCAGTTCGTGCGCGACGCACGGATCGCGATGATCTACGAGGGCGCGAACGGCGTGCAGGCGCTTGACCTCGTCGGGCGCAAGCTGCCGAAGGACGGCGGCCGGGCGCTGATCGCCTTCCTCGGCGAAATCAACGGCTTCCTCGCCGCCAGCAAGGACGACGCCAAGCTCGCGCCCTACCTCGGCGCCCTCAAGTCGGCGCTCGGCCATCTGCAGCAGGCGACGATGTGGCTCCAGGCGAACGGCCTCAGAGATCCGGACAACGCCGGGGCCGGCTCTTATGATTACATGCATCTCATGGGCCTGACCGCGCTGGGCTACATGTGGGCGCGGATCGTGAAAGCGGTTCTGGCCCGGCAGGGGCGAGGCGAAAGCACGCCCGAATTGGACGCGAAATTGACGCTGGCCTCGTTCTTCAACGAGCGTATGCTTCCGGAAACAGCGGCGCATCTTGCGCGGCTGAGCGCGGGCGCGGCGACGCTGATGGCGATGCCCGCGGAGGCGTTCTGAACGCGGGGGGTCCTGGGCGATGGTGATCGATGCACCGGCCGGCCTCACGGGAGGATGCCAGTGCGG
>DATGHB010000468.1:0-4337 GCA_035308265.1 Roseiarcus sp. | reverse complement strand
CTCGCGCAGCACGTCAAGCGCGGTGTTGCGATCCTTGGGCGGCCCGAACACGCCCGGACCGGCGAGCTGCATCGCGCCATAGCCCAGGCGCTTCACAACCCGGTCGCCGAGCCTGAATGTTCCGGCGCTGCTGATGTCGATCATCTCTTCAGCTCCTTATGGGTCGATCCGGCGCATGGGCTGCGTCGGGCGCACGATAACAGAGTCCGATCCGCTTACCCTCGTCGCGGCCCGCGGGCCGAGCGCGGCCGCTCGGGCGCACCGGCCGCGGCCAGGATTTTGCGGTACTCGTCCCGCTTCTCGTGGATCGAGGCGATGACGAGACCCATCGGCACGCCGATGTCGACCAGCACCGCCTCGGAAAGCTGCAGGCTCGCCTCGATCGTCTCGGGCGCCGCGTCGGTCACGCCAAGCGCGTAGAGCGCCCGGGCGTGATCGGCGTCGCGGGCGCGGGCGACGAGCGTCACGTCCGGCCTGAGGCGCCGGGTCGTCTCGACCACCGCTTCGTTGGCCTTGGGCGCATCCATGGTGACGACCACCGCGCGGGAGGTCTCGAGCCCGCAGAGGCGCAGGTATTCGGGCCGCGTGGCGTCGCCGTAATAGACCGGCTTGCCGTCGGAGCGGGCCCGCGCCGTCACGCCCGCGTTCGAGTCGACCGCGATGAAGGGAATCTTGTGCCGGTCGAGCATGTCGCCGACCAGAGCGCCGACGCGGCCGTAGCCGACGACGATGACCCGGGAGGCCTCGCTCTCCGGCGGGATCTCCGGCGCCCTTGCGTCAGCGCGCGGGGACGAGCCGATGCGCGCGCCGAGCTTGGCCAGCGGTGGAATCGCCAGCATCGAGATCGCGACCGCGGTCACCAGCGTCGTTGCCAGCGCCCGATCAATCAAGCCGCCCGCGAGCGCCACGCCGATCATCACAAACCCGAATTCGCCGCCCGGTCCGAGCAGGAGGGACATTTCCGCAGCCGCTTGGGGCAGTAGGCGGAATCCGCGCCCCAGCGCAGCGAGCGCGAGAGCCTTGATCGCGATCAGGCCCACGACGAGGCCGAGGATCACGCCGGGCCGGGCGACGATGAACGCCGGATTGATCCCGGCCCCGACCGAGACGAAATAAAGTCCGAGCAGGAGCCCCCGGAACGGCTCGAGAGTGAGTTCGATCTCGCGCCGATATTCGGTCTCCGCCAGAAGCAGCCCGGCGATAAAGGCGCCGAGCGCCATCGACAGGTGGCTCGCCGCCGCCGCGAGCCCGTCGCCCAGCACGACCAGAAGACACGCCGCCATGAAGAATTCCGGGCTTCGCGTCTCGGCGACGAAACGGAAGAAGGGCCTGAGCGCCAGGCGGCCGAAGACGACCAGCGCGGCCAGCCCCAGCCCCGCCGGGACCAGCGTGCCGAGGAGCTGCCAGCCCAGACCGCGCCCGTCTCCCCCTGTGAACGCGCCGATCATCAGCAAAAGCGGCGCAACCGCGATATCCTGAAACAGAAGCACCGCCAGGCTCGCGCGGCCCGCGCCGGAATGGAGCCGCTTGCTCTCGACCAGCATCGGAATGACGATCGCGGTCGAGGACATCGCAAGCGCCGCTCCGACCGCAAGCGCCGAGGGAGGGCGAAGGCCGAAATTCCAGGCGGCGGCCCCCAGAATGACGGTGGTCAGGACGACCTGGGCGAGCCCGAGCCCGAACACCAGGTGGCGCATGCGCTTGAGCCGTTCGAACGACAGCTCGAGCCCCATCGTGAACATCAGCGCCACTACCCCGAAGGACGCGATGCGGTCGATCGCCTCGACGTTGGTGATCGCGAGAGCGCCAAGCCAGCGCGACTGCTGGGCCAGGCGGCCGAGCCCATAGGGTCCGAGCGCGACGCCCGCGAGCAGATAGCCCAGCACCGGGCTCACGCGCAGCCGGAAGAACAGCGGCGCAACCACGCCGGCCGTCACCAGGAACAGCAGCGTCTCCTTGTAGAGGGAAAGATCGGCCGCTTCGTTCACTCCTGGCTCCGCCTGCGCCTCGTGTTCGTCATCGGAACGACCCTAGTCGATTCGCACTCGAACGCGAGCCTCGCAGCGAGGCGCGGGTCATGCTAGGAGCCGCGCTCGATAGCCCGTCACGAGACGGGCGTTCCCTTTGGAGCGCGGCTGACGCGATCGGCGATCGTGTCTGCGAGGCGCGGCGGCGCCGATTGTTGGAGAGGATGGATGCCGCTTTATTCACATGACAGTGAAACGACCGCGATCATGACACTCGCCCCGGTGATCCCGGTGCTCACGGTCGCGAGCGTCGAGGATGGCCTTGCGCAGGCGAAGGCGCTCGTCGCCGGCGGGCTCCTTGCGATCGAGGTGACGTTGCGCACGCCTTCCGCGCTCGCCGCGATCCGCGCGATCGCCAAGAGCGTTCCCGACGCGGTCGTGGGAGCGGGCACGATCGTTTCGGCCGACCAGATCGAGGAAGCGGTCGCGGCGGGGGCCAGGTTTCTGGTCAGCCCCGGCGCGCCGCCTTCGCTCGCCAGGGCCGCGGCGCAAGCGCCGGTTCCGTTCCTGCCGGGTTGCGCGACGGCTTCGGAGGCGATGGCCTTGCGGGAGCTCGGCTTCAGGGCGCTGAAGCTCTTTCCCGCCGAAGCGGCCGGCGGCGCGAGGCTCATCGCCTCCCTCGCCGCGCCTCTGCCGGACCTGCGCTTCTGCCCGACAGGCGGAATCGATCTTGCGAAGGCGCCCGAGTACCTCAAGCTGCCCAACGTGCCGTGCGTCGGGGGATCGTGGATGCTGCCGAAGGCCGCGCTCGGAAGGGGCGACTATTCCGAGGTCGAGAAGCTGGCGCGCGAGGCCGCGGGGCTCAAGCTTGCTGCGGCCTGAAGGGCCTGGGCGATTTGCCGTTGGGTCGTATCGCGCCCGCCTTGACTGTGATAGTACATTACATTTTTTGTGTGTTGTTTTCAAAACGCGAAAGTAGCTGCCAAGCCACCCCCTCAAACCTCGTCCTGAGGAGCGCCGAAGGCGCGTCTCGAAGGACGTTCCAGAGCGCACGGATGAATTGCTCGAGCTCGTGCTCATCGGCAAGAAGACCGCCGTGTGGGCGGCGGCCGAAGGCGACAAAGGAATCGTGGTCGGGAAGCGCTGGATCGTCAAAGATGGACAAGGGCGGCCAAGCGTGATTCTGGAGACAGTCGAGCTTAAGCGGCAGCGGTTCGAGAAGGTCGATACGGCTTTTGCCCATGACGAGGGCGAGGGCGACCGCCCGCTCGCCTGGTGGCGGGAGGCGCACATGCGCTATTTCACGCGGAGGGGCGAATTTTCGCCGGACATGGAACTCTACTGCGAGCGGTTCAGGCTGATCAAGGTCGTGAAGCGCGAGTGAAAGGGCGGGGCGCGTCGCAATCGCGGTCGTCCAGACACTGCACGTCTAACCCGCCGAGTTCCACGCCTTCACGAACGCCTGCGCGGCGCGCGCGACGTCGTCGACGTTCGCCCCGGGCCTGTACAAGGCCGAGCCAATGCCAAAGCCGCTCGCGCCGGCGCGCCGGTAGGGGCCGATACGTTCGGGCGTCACACCCCCGACCGGGTAGAGCGGCGTCTCCTTCGGGAGGACGGATCGCCACGCGCGGACGACCTCGGGGGGAATCGCCTCGCCTGGAAAAAGCTTAAGGCCCGACGCGCCCGCCTTCAGGGCCGCGAACGCCTCGCTTGGGGTCGCGACGCCGGGCAGCGCGACAAGCCCGAGCTTCGCCGCCCGCTCGATCACGGCGCGATCGGCGTTGGGCGCGACCACGAGCTTCGCGCCCGCCTGCGCGACCTCGTCGACCTGATGCGGCTCGAGCACCGTGCCGGCGCCCACTAAAATCTTGTCGCCGAACAGGCGCGCGATGATCTCGACGCTGACCAGCGGATCGGGCGAATTGAGCGGAACCTCGATCGCCCCGAAACCCGCTTCCCCGATCGCCGCGGCGATCGAATCTGCTTCGTCCGGCGTCACGCCACGAAGGATCGCGATGAGCGGGGTCGGAGCGAGCTTGAACGTCACAGGAGCCCTCCGTCGCGGGCGATGCGAAAAAGCCCGCGCGCCGCGGCGCGCCGCGGCGCGGCGCGAGCGGGAACGCCCAGCGCCTCGAACGCCTTGAGGTAGCGCTCGACCAGCGCCTCGGCCCCCGCGAGATGCGGCTCTTCGCCGGGATAGAGGCGCCGCCCCTCGCCGATTTCCGCCCCGATGAGAAGGCCGGAGAGATATTCGCCCGCGTCATCCTCCGCGAGGCCGCCCATGAGCGGCAGCGCCCGCGCTCCGAACATAAGACCGAGCAGGCCGGACTTGCCTTGGCAAGCCGCCGCCGCTGCGCCGCGCTCGACCCC
>DATGHB010000467.1:0-3553 GCA_035308265.1 Roseiarcus sp. | reverse complement strand
GCCTCGATCCGCTGATTGACGGCGCCGGTCAGGTTGCGGCGGGTCACGTCGGGCTTGAGGATCGAGAAGGTGCGTTGGACGGCCATGGCCTCTTTCATCTCTGGTCGGGTTGTCGCGGAAGGAGCGGCTTATAGAGCGCGCTGCGAAAAAGTGGAAGGGTTTCCGATCGAGGCGGAATGGCGCTAAAAAACGTCGGGGCGGGTCGAAGGCGTGGAGATGAAGCAACGATGTTGAAACTTGGGGCCGTAACGATTGTCGCATTCGCCGGCCTGATCGCTCCGGCTTGCGCCGATGAGCAGGTCTGGAAGGTCGACAACTGGCCCGGCGACATCGACCTCATTCCGTGTAGCGCCTGGAGCAGGACCGGCGACGGGACCTGGGTCCTGACCGGCGGCGCGGTCAAGCTCGGCTCGGAGGTCATGGAGAACATCGGGGTCAGGAAGAGCGACCCGGCCGCCCGCAAGCTCGAGCGGTCATGCGGCAAGAAGTGACCTACCGCCTCTCCGAAGGGCGGTCGAGGCGCCTGAGACGCACGTAGAGCGCCCCTTCGCCCCCATGCGCGCGCCCGGCCTCCTCGAAGCCGAGCACGACCAGACGCAGGTCTCCTTCGCGCAGCCAGTGGGGGACGAGCCGCCGGAGAACGCCGCGTTCGCCGGCCTGCCGCCCCGACCCGTCCAGAGGCCCGCCCTTGCCGGTGACGACGATCACCAGCCGCCCGCCGCGCGCCTGCGAATGGCGCAGGAAGCCGCGGAGCGCCCGATGCGCCTCGGCCTGGGTCAGCCCGTGCAGATCGAGCGCGCCGTCGATCTCCGCCCGCCCGCGCTTGAGTTCCCGCCTGAGCCGCCGTTCGATCGGCGCGAGCGGCGGGGCGGAGGAGCGCTTCGCCGGCCGGCCCGCAGGAGGTTCGGCCGAAATCAGGGCCGCTGCGGAGGGCAGGGGGCCATGGGCCGGATCGGAGGGCGTGGGCAAGGTCGCGCCGCGCCGCCTGGCGACCGAGCGCGCAACCTCGGTCCACAGCGCGATTTCCTCGTCCGTGAGACGCCTCAGCCGATGCGGGCGCGGCGGCGCTTCCTTCACGCGCTCCCCCCTTGCGGCAGAAGCACGACGAAGCTGCCGCGATGGCGGATCGCGCCGGCGCGCTCGCCGGCCGCTTCGCCCGCGCCGAAGTAGAGATCGGCTCGCGCGGCGCCCACGATCGCCGAGCCGGTGTCCTGGGCGATCATCAGCCGGCGGAACGGCCGCGGCGTCTCGTCCGCCCACGGCAATTCGGCATCGATCCAGAACGGCAGGCCGTAGGCCCAGATCGCCCGGTCGACCGCGATCGAGCGCAAGGGCGTGAGCGGCGCGCCCGCGCCGGCGACCGGACCGAGCGAGGGATCGTAATCCTCGACAAGCCTGAAGAACACGAACGAACGATTGCGCCGCATCAGCGCCAGTCCTCGGGCGCAGTCGCGGCGCAGCCACGCCTTCAGGCTCCGGAGCGCCATGTCGCTTTCGGCGATCTCGCCCGTTTCGATCAGAATCTTGCCAATCGACGTGTAGGGCAGGCCGTTGCGCCCGTCATAGGCGAGGCGCGCGCGCCTTCCGTCCGGAAACTCGAGCTCGGCCGAGCCCTGCACCTGGATGAGGAACGCCTCGGCCGCGTCGCGAACCCAAGCGATCGCGTCGCGCCGCTCGGCCTCGATCGCCGCCCGGTCGGGGTAGGGGACGAGCGAGCCGTCGCTCAAGCGCCTCGCGCCCGTGACCCCTTCGGGAAAGCCGGCCGGCGCCGGGCCGGGAGCGAAGCTCACGAGATCGGCCGGGCGCTTGAGGATCGGCCAGCGGAATTGCTCCGTTTCGACCGGCGAAGCCGGGACGCAAGGCTGGTAATAGCCGGTGAGAAACCCTCCGCCAGCCGTGGGCGTGACGCGGAAGGGCCGGAACCGCGTCTCGAAGAAGCGCCGCGCGTCCCGCCCGGCGGCGCTTGCCTGGTCCAGCGCCGCGTGGGCGATCGAGATGAGTTCGGGCGGCGGCGGTTGCGCCGGCCGGGGACTGTCCTTTGCCGCCGCCAGCGTCTCGCCCGTCCGCCTGAAGGCGCCGAGAGCCGCTTGATGGTCGTCTTCGGTCCAGCCGGCGAGGCTGTGGAAGGCGAGCGGTTCGAGGCGGTGCGGCGCCGGCAAGGGCTTAACCTTGCGGCGCGGCGCTCTCCGATTCGGTCGCCGTCAGCTGCCAGTTGGGATCGCGGGAGCGAACGTCGCGCGCGAACGTCCACAGATCGATATGATCTTCGACCGTGCTGGGCGACCCGTCGACGACCGCGCCTTGAGCGTCGTGCGTAGCGGACACGAGCTTGGCGGCGAACCGCGCCCTGAGCTGGGCCATCGCGCCGATGAGGTGGGCGCCGACGATCGTGACGTTGTCGATCGACACCACCGTCGTGGTCATCGTCTGGCGCGCCGCGGCGCGGGCGCGGATGGCGTTGTCGAAATTGGCGAAGGCTTCGGGCGTCATCAGATTGCGCAGGGTCGCCGAATCCCCGGCGGCGAAAGCGTGGACGACCATGTCGTAGGCGACCCGGGCGCCGGAAAGGAAAGCTTCGGGCGAGAAGCCGCGATCCGTTGCTGCGATGGCGTCGAGACCGGTCCAGACCGCGGGGTCAGGCTCGGCGACCCCCTTCCATCGTTCCGCGGCTGGCTGCGGCGCCGGCGCCGGCGTCGCCGGGTCCGGCTGGACCACCGGAGGAGCGGGCGATCCGGGGACACGGCGCAAGGGGGCCAAAAGGCCGCCGGGCCGCTGCGAATCCTGGCGCATGCCGAGCACGGAGCGCAGCTTCCAGGCGACAAACAGGGCGACAAGCGCGAATATGACGGTCGGGAGATCGATCTCCGGCATCGCTACCAAGCTCCTCGCTGCGCCCTGCGGCCAAGTCCGCCGCCGGCGCCGCTCCGGCCATAACTAGGCGCGGCCAAGCGTTTTGGCTAGGAGCATGGTCTGACGGGCAAATGGGAATGAGGCGCGAATCGGCGTGAGGCCCGCAAATGTCATCGGCGTCGCGGGAGCCGGCGCCTGGGGCGTTGCGCTCGCCAACGCCGCCGCGGCGGCGGGCCGGACGGTGATCCTTTGGGGCCGTGACGAAGCCGCCATGCGCGCGATGGCCAGGACACGGGCAAGCGCCCGGCTGCCGGGCGTCGCCCTGGCGGGCGCGGTCGAGGCGACGTCGGATCTCGAGCGCCTTCGCAGCTGCGAGGCGATTTTCGTGGCGACGCCGGCCCAGTCGACCCGCGAGACGGCGCTCAGACTCGCGGCCGCGCCGGGAGCGGCCCCCCTCGTCGCCTGCGCCAAGGGCATCGAGCGCGGCAGTCACGCGTTCATGACCGAAGTCCTGGCCGAGGCTGCGCCCGGCCGGAAGACGGCCATTCTCTCCGGCCCCTCCTTCGCCGCCGACGTCGCGGCGGGCCTGCCGACCGCGCTCACCCTCGCCTCGAGCGACGAAGAGCTGGCGCGCGCGCTCTGCGATTCGCTGCGCGGGCCCGCTCTGCGGCTCTATCATTCGACCGACGTTCGCGGCGTGGAG
>DATGHB010000466.1:0-4159 GCA_035308265.1 Roseiarcus sp. | reverse complement strand
GCGTCCTTGCCCGCGCCGAGGTTGACGCCGATCACGCCCGGGGGGCGCCGCTCGAGCCGGGCGCGGGCGCGCTCGAAGCCCTCGTTGTTGAAGCCGAACCGGTTGATGACGGCGGCGTCCTCGATGAGGCGGAAGAGCCGCGGGCGGGCGTTTCCGCGCTGCGGCCTGGGAGTCAGCGTGCCGACCTCGACAAAGCCGAAGCCGAGCCTGAGCATGGCGCCGGGAACCTCGGCGTTCTTGTCGAAGCCGGCGGCGAGTCCGAGCGGATTGGGAAACCGCAATCCCAGCGCTTCGACGGCGAGCCGCGGATCGAAGGCCGGCGGGCGGCCCGGCGGGGCGATTTTCAGCGCATGGATCGCCGCGCGATGGGCGGTCTCCGCCGGCAGACGCCGCAGAACCGCGCCCGCGGCGGTGGCCAGCCTCACGGGCCAAGGCTCCCGAAAACATGGCGCCCGTCAGGCCCGACCCTGAGCGGCCGCGACCAGACGACGGCGCTCATCGGCAGGGGGCCGTAAAGATGGGGAAAGAGCGTCCCGCCCCGCGACGGCTCCCAGCGCAAGGCCCCGCCCAGCGCCTCCGCATCGATCGCGGCCAGGGTCAAATCGTCGCGGCCGGCAAACCATTTGGCGGCGGTGTCCGGCGCCTGCCCGGCGGTCGAAAAGTGGATGAAGCCATCGGCGCGATCGACCGCCGCGCCCTCAAAGACGCCGGCGCTCTCGGCCTCTCTCCATTCCCCGGCGGCGACGATCTTGTAGACCAGCATTTGTCAGGGGCGGTCACGAAAAGGCGAACCCGATCCGTTTACTCCTGGAGCATCCGTTTCAGAAGCTCAAGCTCCTCGCGCAGGATGGTGTCGATCTGGATCAGCGCCTCGATCTTGCGCACCGCGTGCAGCACCGTCGTGTGGTCGCGGCCGCCGAAGCGCCGGCCGATTTCCGGCAGCGAGCGCAGGGTCAGCATCTTGGCGAGGAACATCGCCACCTGGCGCGGCTTGACGACGGCGGCGGTGCGCCGCGAGGAGAGGATGTCGGCGCGCGAGACGCTGTAGTGGCTCGCGACCAGCTTCTGGATGTCCTCGATCTTCACCCGTTTGAGTTCGTGGGTGCGGATGAGATCGCGGATGGCGGTCTCCGCCGCCTCGACGGTGAGCGCCGGGCTCGTCTGGGTGCAATGGGCCCTGAGCCGATTGACCGCGCCTTCGAGATCGCGGCCGTTCGAGCGAATGGCGCGGGCGACAAAAGCGAGCACCGCAGGCGAAACGTCGAAATGCGGCTCGTCGCCACGCGCAGCCGCCACGCGAGCCTCCAGGATCTTGAGGCGCAGCGGTTCGTCGAGCGGGCCGATCTCGACACAAAGGCCGACGCTGAGGCGCGAGCGCACCCGCTCGTCGAGCGATTCGAGATCGTTGGGAGGACGGTCGGCGGCCACGATCACCTCGCGCCCGGCGTCGAGCAGGGCATTGAGCGCGTGTCCGAACTCGGCCTGGATGTTCTTCCCCTGCAGGAACTGCGCATCGTCGAAAATGAGCAGGTCGATCGCTCTCAGCCGTTCCTTGAACGCGATCGAGGTCTGGGACTGGAGCGCGGCGACGAAGCCGTACATGAATTTCTCGGCGGTGAGATAAATGACCGAGCGCCCCTGGCTCGCGGCGGTATGGGCGACCGCCTGCAACAGATGGGTCTTGCCGAGGCCGACGGCGGAATGCAGGTAGAGCGGACAAAAGGCCGGCGTCCGGCCCCCGTTCGGATTGGCCACCCGCTGCACGGCGCTGAAGGCGAGTTCGTTGGACCGCCCGACCTGGAAAGTGCCGAAGGTCAGCCGGCGATCGAGAGGCGACCCGCTCAGGGCGTCGCTGGCCGCAGGCGCGGAGGACGTTCGGGTCGGCGCGCGTCGATCGGGGCGGTCGCCGGAAGGCTCGGCCGGCTTCGGGGCCGCCTTGGCAGGCGAGGCGCACTGGGTCCGCGGGCATTGCGCCAGCGGCGCGAGCGGCGTCGAGGAGCGAACGGAAATCAGGATCTGGCCGACCGGGCCGACCTCGGCGTTCAGCGCCGAGGCGACATGGCCGGAGTAGTGGGTGACGATCCAGCTCTTGAGAAAGCGCGTCGGAACGGAAAGGCGGGCCTGTCCCGACCCGACCGACTCCAGGGTGAGGCTGCCAAACCAGCTGCTGAAGACCGCGTCGCCGACCTCCGCCCGCAGCCGGTCGCAGCAGCGCCGCCACGCTTCGCCAAGCGGAGGAGAGCCCGCGCCTCGGCCAAAGCGATCCGGATCGGATTCTTCATACATGTCCATGGTTTGTCTCGGGCGCGGGACGGAGGACCGACAATGCGGCGATGCCAGGGAAGCCGACACCTGGTTCGGCCGCTACGTCTGTCTCCAGGGCAACCCGCCAGCCTTCCACCCGCCGACCCCCCCTCTCCGGCGCGAACCGTCGAGCGGGCCTTCGAATCCATCCGACACGTTGAAGCAGGGGCCCCACCCCGCGCCGGTCATCGCGATCGCCGCCTGGCGCGACCGGGCGCCCGAGCGGCACAGGAACATGAGCGAAGCGCCGCGCTCGACGCCCGCCGACCGCAACAGCTCTTCAAGGCGGACCGTAAAGTTGGCGTCGACCGCCATCGAAGGATAAGCTTGCCATTCCAGGAACAATGGCGTCTTGCCCAGCGCCTGGAGCTCCGGCGTCCCGACGTAGGTCCACTCCGCCTGGGTCCGGACGTCGACAAGAACCGACGAGGCGTCGCCCTTGAGCAACGTATAGGCGTCGATTGCGAGAAGATCTCCGGCGTATCCAGCGAAGTTCTGATGAGACATAACCTCTCCCTCCGCAGCCTACACTACGGATCTCCGTATTGCTCTATCTATATTTTGCAAGCGGGCCAACAAAAAAATCTGACCCTCACGCCCGCGTCCCGGCTGAATGCGATCGCTCGTAATTGCTCTCTCGCCATGGCATTAATTCTTGTTGTCTACTTGCCAAGGTCTTGCTTTTACACACCTAGCTGACAATTTCTCTCGTTTCTTGCTGTTGGCAAAACTATGACACGTGTCGCGCGACGGCGCAACCTTCATTCCGCGGCCAAAAAGCGTCACAAGAGCGGCGAAAGTGGACAATTATTGAACAATAAGACTATGTTCTTAGGCAAGAGTTTGATTCGAGAGATAAGATCGCGGCCCGGTTGCAACGCGCCGACCTCAAATTGCAGCGCTCCGGCCGATCGGCGCCGCCCCGATTCGCGCAACCGGGTTCGGCCCAGATTCGAACCGCGCATTGCTTGGCAAGTAAAGGCTTGGCAATTATGAATTTTTTGTGAGCGGTTGCCGATCGCCGTCGCCCGTCGTCAATCCGTTGCAAAATTGTTATGTGTCGTCTCAGTGTCAGACGGCGCCTCGTGGACGCCCGCCCCGAAGACGCGCCTCCAAGGGCGCAATCGCTTCAAGCTCGCGCTTCGCCCCTGACCGGACCCTGACCGTGGTCCGAAGCGATAACTCCGTAAAAGGCTGGAATCGCCAGAAGGTAGGCGAGGCCGGCCAGCTCGATCACCGCGGCAAGGCCGAAGTTGGTCGCGATGACGGGCGCGGCCGCGGCCCCGATCACCGAAAAGCAGCCGTTGACGCCCCACGCCCAGACAAACATGTGATCCTTGCCGAGACGACCGAGCGTGGTCATCGCGATCGGCATCGGGAATCCCATCAGGAAAGCGGGCGGCGCGATCAAAATGAAGCAGATGACGAGGCGGGCCAGATAGGGGATCGCGCCGATCGCGTCGAGCGCATGCTCGAGGAACAATCCGTAAAGAACGAGCATGGTCCCGACAGCGACGAACAGGACCGGCATCACCGTCCGCATGCGAGGCAGGGCGCGCTCCGATGTCAGCGCGCCAAGACCCGAGAACACCAGCATGCCGGTGATCAGCACCGACGCCGAAACCGTCGGGTTTCCGAGCGCCATGACAAAATGGGCGATCAGCCCGACCTCGACCATGATGTAGCCAGCGCCGAGACAGGCGAAGTAGAGCACGGTCAGCGCCTTGCCGCGCGAGCGCGAGAAGATGGTCCGCCACCCCCAGATCAGGGGTATGGCGAGCAGCGCGGACGCGGTCAGGCAAGCGACGCCAAGGGTCGCCCAGATCAGAAGATAGCCCCACTGGTCCTGCAACAG
>DATGHB010000465.1:0-8883 GCA_035308265.1 Roseiarcus sp. | reverse complement strand
CCGCCGGGGTCCCGTCCGACTTCCAGAGCTCAAAGCCGTGCGAACCGTCATCGGCCTGGAAGTAGAGCGTGCCGTTGACGTTCGTCAGGTCGGAGGGGCCCGAGTCGCCCAAGCCGGGATTGATGTCCTTGACCATGACGGTTCCGGCGGCGGCTCCGTCCGACTTCCAGAGCTCAAAGCCGTGGGCGCCGTCGTCGGCGCTGAAATAGAGCGTGCCGTTGACGTTGGTCAGCGAGTTCGGGAAGGAGCCGGTGTCTGAACCCGGATTGATGTCCTTGACCATGACGGTCCCGGCGGCGAACCCGTTCGACTTCCAGAGCTCGACGCCATCCGTGCCGTCGTCGGCGTTGAAGTAAAGCGTGCCGTTCACGCTGGTCAGGTCGGAGGGATAGGAGCCGTCCGCGCCTGGATTGATGTCCTTCACCATGACGGTTCCGCCGGCGGTTCCGTCCGACCTCCAGAGTTCAACGCCATCCACGCCGTCGTCGGCCTGGAAGCAGAGCGTGCCGCCGACGTTGGTCAAATCGAAGGGGAAGGAGCCGCTTGAGCCCGGATTGATGTCCTTGACCATCACGGTTCCGGCGCCGGTCCCGTCCGACTTCCAGAGTTCGGCGCCATCCGCGCCGTCGTCGGCTTCGAAATAGAGCGTGCCGTTGACGTTGGTCAGTTCGGAGGGAGAAGAGCCATCCGACCCCGGATCGATGTCCTTGACCATCGCGGTCCCGCCGGCGGTTCCGTCCGACGTCCAGAGTTCTTGTCCATGAACGCCGTCGTCGACGGCGAAGAAAACACGACTGCCGATCGTCGTGAGATTGGCGATCGCCGCGCTGCCAAGCGAGGCGACCGCATGCGTGCCCGCAACCGTTCCATCGGTGACCCACAGCTCCTCGACCCCGCCGACAGTGTCATCGAAGTAGGCGACCGCCACGAAAGTCCTCCCCTTCTTTGAGGCGCTAATAAAAACAGGAAGATAAGGATGAAGCACAAGGCGCCGCGCCGCAGGCATCGTTCGGCGCCGGAGTCGGCTTGTCAACAGGCAGGCCTTCCCCCCGCGCCCACAGTCCCTAGCGTTTCTCTTCTCGCTTTTGCGAGCACATGCAACGCGAGACTCGATGTCTGTTCGTCTTGTCGACCGTCGGCGAACCGTTTAGCAGAGATTGATCCCCGTCCGTTGGGCCCGCGGCGCCAGCTCGGAAAGGCGCCGGGCGCAGTCGCGGACGCGGAGCGTGGCGGGCGCCGAGAGGTGATGAAATAGGCCGCGGAGATCAAGATCGCTTGGGAGGCAAGTATGAAGAGTCTTGGGCTTGTGTCGTCCGCGCTTTTCGCGCTCATGCTGTGTTCGGTTCAGGCCGTAGCTGCAGCGACGCCGCCCAAGGGAGCGGTCCTGACCTGGCACGATGACAATTTTCGGACCGGCTGGCAGCAGCAGGAAACGATCCTTGGCACGGCGACCATTGGCAGCCTGGGAATTGCGCATTCGGTGGGGCTAGCCGATCAGGTCGACGCGCAGCCGCTTGTCATACCAGGCTTCATCGGTGGCCACGACATTGTTTTTGTCGCCGACGAATCGGACAACGTCTACCAGATCGACGCAAGCACTGGGGTCATTCTTAAACAGGTCAATCTTGGGAGCCCGGTTCCGAGACCGTTCAGTTGCGGGAACAGTGGGCCTAACGTGGGAATTGACTCCACACCGGTGATCGATTGGGCCAGCCAAACGCTGTTTGTCATGGCCTATGTCAACGTCGGCGGCGTCACCCCAACCTACTTTCTTCACGCCCTGAACCTCACGACGCTCAGCGACAAGGTTCCCCCGCTCCTGGTCCAGGCATCGCATGCGCAGACCAACGGCGCTGTCGTCAGTTTCGACGCGACGTACCAACGCGAGCGGGCGGCGCTGCTCTTGGCCAATGGCAAAGTTTACGCCGCTTTCACGAGCTACTGCGACTATCAGGCCACCCATTCGCGCGGCTGGCTCCTGGGATGGAGCTGGAACGGAACCACGCTCGCGGCTCTCGCCGCAAACCAGCTCGACGACAGGCAACTGAGCCCACCGGCCACCGTTCTCCTCGACTCAATCTGGATGTCCGGCGCCGGCCCGGCGAGCGACGAGTCGGGAAACCTGATCTTCTCGACCGGAAATTCCGCGCACTCGACCTGGACCGACACCACCCCCTGTTCGGGAACGGCGACCGGATCGGTCCCAACCAGCGTCCCGTGCAGCAACATTCAAGAAAGCGTCGTGAAGCTCAAGGGAGATCTGACCGGGATTACCGGCCTTTTTTCACCAAACGCGCAATATGGCTCGTTTTCTCCCGATACCGTTCTGATGGATCAAGCGGATGAAGATCTTGGATCGGGAGGGGTGCTCCTCGCGCCGCAGCGTGGCAGCGCTTTTTTTGCCGCGATCGCGGGGAAAGACGGACGGCTGTTCCTGTTCGATCGCTCGGGAACGGGCTTGAAACTCCTCCAACTGTTCCAAGGCTCGCAATGTTGGTGCGCGCCGTCGTATTTCACCGGTCCCGACGGCGTCGCCCGCATCGTGACGAGCCAAGGCCAAGTCATTCAGACCTTCAAGATCCCAACGTCGCGCCTGTCGCCGGAGGGAACGTCAGCAACTGTTTTTTCCACCGGCCAAGACCCCGGCTTCTTCACCACGGTTTCGTGCCACGGCAGCGGCGCATTCGGCAATTGCGCGAACACGCCGATCATCTGGGCGGTTTCACGTCCCACATCGACCACATCCGGCGTCGCCCTCTCTGCATTTTCGGGTTTGGCCGCAGGTGGGAGCTACCGGCTGCTGTTCGGCCCGGTGAACGTGGGACCTTGGCCGAATACAGGAGGCAACGCGAATATCGTTCCGACTGTCTCCAATGGGCGGGTCTATGTCGCGACCTGGAAAACCCTGACGATACTGAGCCCGGGAGGAACGGCTGCCGCCGTCGCGCCGCTTGCGCAAGCTGTCGCGCCAGCCGCAGCGGCGGCGGCCGTTTCGCCCAGCAGCGCTTTCGTGATCTCGGGGATCCTTCATAGCGTCAATGGGTCGGCGCTCACCCTCACCAATCGCCACGGCAAGGAGAGAGTGATCGACGCATCGGGAGCAATAAAGAAGGGGCAAATTGCCCCAGCCCTGACCGTCGGGGACGCCTATACGGCGGTCGGGTCGTCAATGACTTCAACTGGCGAGCTACACGCGGACGCGGTTTACCGAGCCAAGTGCCGGCAGCATGCCGACGGCGCAACCGGCGCCGAGCCGGCCTGCACCGGCGACCAATGGCCGCTGGATAAAGATCCGTACGGAGGCTGAGAATGTGACGCTCCACTGTTTTCGGAGCGCCTTTCGTCACGTTTCAACGTCCGGGACGCTTACCTCCATGGAGCGTCCATCGAGTTCGCGCAGCGCTTGGGCAAGCGCGCCGTGGCGATGGCGATGGCGATTCGGCCCGACGTCATGCGTTAGGTAAACTTACGCATGGACAGCGCCAGCGGCGCCACGCACTGTCAGTTTGCGGCAGCGCGCGAATTCGACCGCCAATTGATAGTCCGCATTATTGACTGAAAACCGGCGCCCGGCGAGACGCACCCCTCGCCGGGCGCAATTTTCTCGTTACGAGACCAGGCTCAATGGCCTCAGCGCTTCGCCGGCGAGTCTCGGCTCGATCGTGCGGGCGTACCAGTCGACGAACTGGACGACGCCGCCCTCGTGGATGGTGGAATAGGGGCCCGGCTCGTAGGCGGGAGAATGGATGCCGCGCACGTTCTCCTCGATGATCCTGCGGTCCTGATTGTTGGTCTCCGTCCAGACGTGGACGAGCTCGTCAACATCGTAGTCCTGGCCTTCGACCGCATCCTTGTGGACCAGCCACTTGGTGGTCAGCGCGGTCTCGTTCGCGCTGATCGGCAGAATCCGGAAGGTCGTCGCGTGGTCGATCAGCACATGATTCCAGGTGGTCGGATAGTGATAGAGCATCAGCGAGCCGATGCGCTCGGTCGAGACATCGTCGGACAGGTTTGTGCGCACCGCCCGCTTGCCGCTGAGGGTGTAGCTCTCGACGCCAGGCAGGAGCGGCGTCCTCGTCAAGCGGAACTGGCCGGCGGGGTCGATGCGGAAGCGGGCGGGGAGTCCCGCCGCCTCCAGTCGCGCCCAGTGCGCGAGCATCTCGGGGTCGTTGTCGGCGCTCTGGATTCCGGTCGCGGTCGGCGCTTCGGGGAAGGACTTGCAGAGCTCGGGATGGTTGGCCGAGCAGTGATAGCACTCCCGGTTGTTCTCCATGACCAGCTTCCAGTTGCCCTTTTCGACCATTGTGTGCTCGTGGGCGACCTTCGCTTCGGCGAGGCGGTGGGGCGCGAAATAGGGCTCCATCATCGCGCGGAACGGCGCGAAATCGGGGGGCGTTTCGGAGAGGCAGACGAAAATGTATCCGGCCACGCTCTCGCAGGCGACGCGCTTGAGCCCATAGGCCGACTTGTCGAACCCCTCGGCCACCTGGCGGGCGAACAGGAGCCGCCCGTCGAGATCGTAGCTCCACTGATGATAGGGGCAAACGAGCCTGACCGCCGACCCCTTCTCGGCCGCGCAGACCCGGCTGCCGCGGTGACGGCAGGTGTTGTGGAAGGCGCGGACCTTTCCTTTGAGGTCGCGGACCAGGACCACCGGATAGTCGCCGATCTGCGCGGTGAAGAAGGCGCCCGGCTTGTCGAGCTCGCAATCGTGGCCGATGAACAGCCAGTCCCTGTACCAGATCATCTCCATGTCGAGCCGGAAGTAGTCCGGGTCGATGTAGAAGGGCTGCGGCAGGGTGAAGCCTTCGCGACGGCTGCGAAGGCGCGCCAGCATGTCGTTGCGCGGGTCCATGGGATCAGTCCTCGGCGGTAAACCGCTGCGCCGGCCGTCGATTCGAAAACGCCGACGCTGCCTGTATCAAGCTTCGGGCCGCGCGCCGCGATCCGTCAAGGACGCGCATGGGCCTCCCGACAACAATCGGCAGTTCCGCCTATCCATTTTTTGAGTGGGGATGTGCGGCCGGCGGGGGCTCACGCGCGCACGAGCGTGGCCTCGGTCGTCGGCGAATTTCTGAGCGTCTGCAGCACCACGCAATAGCGCTCGGTGAGCTTCATGAGGGTGTCGAGCTTGTCCTGGGGCGCGTCGGCATCGAGTTCGAACGTAAGGCGGATGGCCTTGAACCCTACCGGAGCCTGCTTGTCGACGCCGAGCGTGCCGCGAAAGTCGATGTCGCCCTCCGCCTGGATCTTGCCCGAGCGCAGCTCGATCCCCATCGAGGTCGCGACCGCCTTCATGGTCACGCCGGCGCAGGCGACCAGCGCCTCGAGCAGCATGTCGCCGGAGCAGAGCTCGGCGCCGCTCCCCCCGGTCGCCGGATGAAGCCCCGCGACGGCGAGCGCGCGTCCGGTCTCGACCTTGCAGGCAATGGCGGAATCGAGTGCGCCGCTGGCTATCAGCGTCACCAGCGCCGCCTTCGGGTCGGCGCGATAGCGGTCCTTGAGCGGCGCCTGGACCGCGCGCAGTTCGGCGGCGTTCATGGTCATGCGTCTCCTGTGCCTTCGCTCGAGCCGCCCTCCGGCCCCGTCCAGTCGAACCTGAGCGGCGCCTCGCGGAACGCGAACCGGTCGAGGTGGGCGGCGACCACGCCTTTCAGCCGCTCGACCTCTTCGCTCTTTTCGCCTTCGATCGTGACTTCGAGCGCTTCGGCCCCGGCATCGAGGGCGACGAGAGCGCCCGGAAACCTGACCACGCCTCTCCGCTCCGAGAGCTCGACCTCAAGCTTGTGGCTCCAATGCTTGCAAAGCTGTTGGACGTACTTGGCGGCGTTGGCGGTGGGCGCGCTGGCCCTGGCGATCGGCATGGGCGGTCTTTCCGTGTTCAAAGCGGCTGGCGCGCCGATATGGCTGGCCCTTTAGCCCGAACCGGCGCTCCGCTCAACGCCGGCCCCCGGCGCACGAACGGCGCAACTCCGCTTGTCGAGGCTCGGGGCCTAAGCTAACGCTTCACCCATGACCCGCGTCGCCTTCTTCTCAGGCTCCTTCGACCCGATGACCAACGGGCATCTGGACGTGATTGGCCAGGCGGCGGCTTTGTGCGACCGGCTGGTGGTCGGCGTCGGCTCCAATCCCAACAAGGCCGCGCTGTTCACGATCGAGGAGCGGCTGAAGCTCATCCGCGAGGCGGCGGCGCCGATCGTGGCCAAGGCGGCTTGCGAACTTAAGGTCATCGAGTTTACCGGGCTCGCGGTCCAGGCGGCGCGAAGAGCTGGCGCGACTATGATCGTCCGGGGCCTGCGCGACGGAACCGATTTCGACTACGAAATGCAGATGGCCGGCATGAACGGGGCGATGGCGCCCGAACTGCGCACGGTCTTCCTGCCCGCTTCCTCGCCGGTGCGGCCGATCACCGCGACCCTGGTGCGGCAGATCGCCTCCATGGGCGGCGACGCCTCGCCCTTCGCGCCGCCGAATGTCGTCACGGCGCTGAAGGCGAAGTTCAAGACGGCAGCTAAGCGGGCCAAAAATCCCAGAGCCTGACTTGGCGGCGCCTGATCGCGGGCCGCCGTTCGCCCGACGATGCCCGGGTTGTGAGCGCCATCACATCGGCCAGCGCGGAGCCATGTATTGTCCGGCCGCTGAACCGGCGATGCGCCGCGCGTGCGTCGTTACCTTCGCCGGCCGCAGGCTTGTTTTCATCAAACGACATTTGAATGGAGGCATTGATGGCCGAGACGCCAAAGACGGAGACCGAACACAAGGCGGTCGAGAAGCAGGTTGTCGAGAAATTTATCAAGGAGAGAATCAAGGATTTCAAAGAGAAACCCGAGAAATACGAGGTGAAAGAAAAGCCAGAGAAGTTCGAGCACAAAGAGAAACCGGAAAAGATAGAGCACAAGGAAAAGCCGGAGAAGCACGAATTCAAAGAAAAGGAAATCAAGATAGAGCTCCTCGAGAAGGACGTGCTCGAGCAATTTCCCTCCGATCCAGGCGGCCCTGTCGAGCAGCGCCTCATGGCGCTCGAGCAGGCTCTCAACCATTTCATCGCCTCCGGCCAGCGGCCCGACCTCTCGCGCGGAGCGTTGGCGGGGGAGCGTGAAACGAAGAAATAGCGCTTGAACCGAGGCGACGATGCTTCTTGTCCTGTGCGACGAGAACGACGCGCCGGCGCTGTGGGCGGCGGAGGCGCTGCGCGAACGCGGCCTCTCCCCCACAGTGCTCACCGGCGCCGATCTCGCCGCCGCGAAACGGTGGGAGCACCGGGTAGGCGCAGGAACTGCGGCTTGCGAAATCCTGTTGGGCGATGGAGCCGTTCTTCGCAGCCGGGACGTCCACGCCGTGCTGAACCGGCTCCCAACCGTCCCCTGGACCTGGCAGCGGCGCATCGGCGGCGCCGATCGCGACTACGCCATTCAGGAAATGTACGCGTTCTACCTGAGTTGGCTGCACGGGCTTCCGGGGCGGAAGCTGAACCCGCCAACGCCGCAAGGATTGTGCGGCAATCCGCGACACCCCTCGGTCTGGGCGGCGCTCGCCGCGCGCGCCGGCCTGCCCGCGCGGCCCTTCCGGCAGACCAGCGCGGACGACCCGGAACGCCATTGGCGAGAAACGGCGCCATCCGCGGCGACGCTGAACGTGGTCGGGACCCGGGTTGTCGGGCCTGAGAGCCTGGTCCGATCGCAAGGTGACGCCTGCCTGCGTCTCTCCAGGGCGGCGGGCGCCCCGCTCATCGGCGTCGACTTCGCGACCGACCCGGACGGCGCATGGCGGATGACGGGCGTGTCGATCATGCCGGACCTTTCTCGCAACGGACCGGAATTGGCGGACGCGCTCGCCGAGGAGTTGGCGCCATGATCCTCTTGGCTGGCATCCCAAGCGAAAGCCCGGTGGCCTTTCTCGCCGAGGCGCTCGACGAGCGCGGCGCCGACTATCGGTTCTTCAATCAAAGGAAGTCGGCCGATTGCGCCGTCGAGCTCTCGGTCGGGAGCGAGGGCGCGGACGGTGAATTGCGCATGAGCGGCGAAACCTGGCGCCTTGCCGACTTCGCCGGGGTCTACGTCCGCTTCATGGACGACCGGCTCTTGCCGGAGCTCGAAGACGAGCCGGACAATTCTCCGTTGCGCCGCCATACCCGCAGCCTTCACGACGCGCTCTATCGCTGGTTCGAGGTGGCCGACAGCCGGGTCGTCAACCGCTGCGATCCGCAAGGCTCGAATGGCTCGAAGCCCTATCAGGCCCAATTGATCGCGGCTCATGGGCTCCGCGTCCCCGAGACCCTGATCACCAACGATCCCGAAGCGGCGCTCGCGTTCCGCGAGACGCACGGCGCGGTCATCTACAAGTCGATCAGCGGCGTGCGCTCGATCGTCAAAGAGCTCGACGACGAGGACGTGCTCCGGCTCGACGACATCCGCTGGTGTCCGGTCCAGTTTCAGGCGCTCGTTCCCGGGACCGACGTGCGGGTCCATGTCATCGATGAGGACGTGCACGCGACGGAGATCGTCAGCGATGCGATCGACTACCGCTATGCGCGCCGATCCGGCGGCAGCGCCGCGCTTCGTGCGACGACGCTCAGCGACGACCTCGCCGAGCGATGCGTCGCGCTGGCCGCCGGCCTTGGGCTGCCTTTCGCCGGGATCGACCTGCGCCTCGGCCCCGACGGCGAGGCCACCTGCTTCGAGGTCAATCCGTCTCCGGGATATTCCTACTACCAGGCGAACACCGGCCAGCCGATCGCCGCCAGCCTCGCGCGCTACCTCGACGAAGGCTGACGCGCTCGGCGCGGGCGCGGCGCCGACCCTTCCCCTACCCTTCGCCCCGCTCCGCTCTCAGACGGGCCCAGTATTCCAGCCGCTTTCTGATCTCGCGCTCGAAGCCGCGTTC
>DATGHB010000464.1:0-3654 GCA_035308265.1 Roseiarcus sp. | reverse complement strand
ATCGCCGCCTTGCGAAAACCCGACCGCCGCGATCCGGGCGGGATCGACGTCGGACAAGCGGGAGAGCCAGGCGAGCGCGCCATAGGCGTCGTCGAGGGCCGGCTGAAAGTCGACGGCGCAGGTTTCCTTCAGGCCGCGGGTGCCAAAGTCGTCGACGAACAGCGCGACATAACCCCACGCCGCGATCCGCTCGCCGATCGAGGCTCGCCCTTGCGGCAGGCCGAGGCAGGTGTGCAGAAGGACAACGGCCGGGAAGGATCCTCTTCCGCTAGGCCTCGTCAGGTAGCCCTGGACCTCATCGCCCCGGCCGGCGCTCGGAAACTTGACCAGGTCGTCCGCGGCGGCGGGGGCCAAGCTGACGAGGAGGAACAGCGCCGCGGGGGCGAGCCACGCTCTCGCGCCTCGCAAGCTCGCGCGCGCCTTCACCTCAGCTCGGCGGTGAACTTCTGGATTTTCTTGCACGCCTTCTCGAGCTGATCGAGCGAGGTCGCATAGGAGACGCGGAAGTTCGGCCCCTGGCCGAAGGCCGAGCCCTGCACGACGGCGACGCCTTCCTCATCCAGAAGCTCGGTGACGAAGTCCTCGTCGGTTCCGATCACCTTGCCGGACGGCGCTTTTCTGCCGATCGCGCCCGCGCAGGACGGATAGACGTAGAAGGCGCCCTCCGGCTTCGGGCACTTCAGGTGCTTGGCCTGGCCCAGCATCGACACGACGAGATCGCGCCGCTCCTCGAACGCCTTGCGGCGCACGGGGACGAAGTCCTGCGTCCCGTTCAGGGCCTCGACCGACGCCCATTGCGCGATTGTGCAGGCGCCCGAGGTCTGCTGGCCCTGCACCATGTCCATCGCCTTGATGAGTTCTGTCGGCCCCGCGGCGTAGCCGATGCGCCAGCCGGTCATCGCATAGGACTTGGAGACGCCGTTCATGGTCAGCGTGCGGGCTTTCAGACCCGGCTCGACCTGCGCCGGGGTCGTGAACACGAAGTCGCCGTAGACCAGATGCTCGTACATGTCGTCGGTCAAGACCCACACATGCGGGTGACGCATCAGCACGTCGGTCAGCCCCTTCAGCTCGTCGCGGGTGTAGGCCGCGCCCGACGGGTTCGAGGGCGAGTTCAGCACCACCCACTTGGTGCGCGGTGTGATCGCCCGCTCGAGGTCCTCCGGCTGAAGCTTGAAGCCCCTGTCGATGGTGGTCGGCACGATGACCGGCGTTCCGTGATTGATCGCCACCATTTCCGGATAGCTCACCCAATAGGGCGCCGGAATGATGACCTCGTCGCCCTCGTTCATCGTGCAGAGGAAGGCGTTGTAGAGGATCTGTTTTCCACCGGTCGCGACGATCGTGTCGGCAGGCTTGTAGTCGAGGCCGTTCTCGCGCTTGAACTTGGCCGCGATCGCCTCGCGCAAGGGGGGAATGCCGAGCACCGGCGGGTACTTGGTCTCGCCGCGCTTGATCGCCTCGATCGCCGCCCGCTTGATGTTGTCGGGGGTGTCGAAATCCGGCTCGCCGACCGAAAGCGAGATCACCTCCCGCCCTTTGGCTTTGAGATCGCGCGCCTTCTGCGTCACCGCGATGGTCGCGGAGGGCTTCACGCGAGAGAGGACGTCGGCCAGGAAAGCCATGGGAAACAGGGGCCTTTCGGTTGGGAGGATTTGTGCGGCGCACCTATAGAGCGGCTCACGAAAAAGGGAAAGCCGGTTTTTCGCACGAACACGTGTCGCACGCGGTCCTGGCAAGGGAACGCGTCGAGGCGGCTCACCGTCGGCCGGCGCCGGGGAAGTCCTCGGTGTGGGTCTCGCCGGTGCGGCCCCAGTAGAGCGCCCGCTTGCCGGCGAGCGAGACCAGATAGCCGGCGCAGCCTGCCCTCGCGACCTTGGCGCAGAAGCCCTTATAGGTGTAGCCCGGGATGAGCGCCTGGGCCTCGCGGATCGCCTCCTTGATCGCGGCCGCATCGAAGCGTTCGGCCACCTTTTCGGTCGGCGCCGTCTTAAGCTCGACCGCTTCGCCGTCCGGCATGTAATAGGCGCGGGTCGCGCGGCGGAAATCGACCGCATAGCCGTCGAAGCCAGCCTGCATCAGAAGGCGAATGCTTTCGGGGAAGGTCATTGCGCCGGATTCCGAGCCCTCGAGCGTGGCGCGGGCGACGTCTTGGCAGTTCGTGTTCATTTCGATGTCCTTTCCTGGGGTTGGATTGTCGGTTCAGTCGACCGGCAAGGATTTGAGGCCGCGTTTCTCGACGATCCCGCTCAGGATGCGGATGAGCGCGGCGCGGTCCTTCGGCGCGAGGCCGTCGAAGAATTCAGTGTCGTTGGCGTCGGCCAGCGCCGCCAGTTCGGGCACGAGCGCGCGGCCGGCCGAGGTGAGCGAGAGCGTCTGCGCGCGCCCGTCTTCTGGATCGGCCGCGCGCGTCAGCATCGCCTTGGCGATTAGCCGGTCGGCGAGCTTGGAGATGGCGCCGCGCGTCATGCCCATGCGGTCGGCCAGGCGGCTTGGGGCGAGGGCGTCCTCATCGAGGAGCTGGCGCATCAGCACCCATTCCGCCACCGTCACGCCATGCGCCTCCACCTGCGGGCAAAGGCCCGCGAGACATGGTTGGAGACAAAGCGCAGCCAGTAGCCGAGATGGGCGGTGAGCTCGGGAACGGGTTGGGGCGGCGGCATGGCGGTCTCTGATTTACTAGGAAACTATTGTGATAAAGTTTCCTTGTCAACTTAATTCTGGGGATTGCGGTGACACTTTACTCAACCCCCAAACACACTCGGTGCGGCTCAAGCGTCGGCTCCAGGCCGCTCAGGCGCCGCCACGCTCCCGGATCACGGCGAGAAAGGCCGGGCCGTATTTCTCCAGCTTGACCGAGCCGACGCCATGGACGCCGGCCAGTTCGTCGAGGCTCATGGGCCGCCGCTTCGCCATTTCGATCAGCGTCCGGTCGGCGAAAATGACATAGGCCGGCTGCTTCTGCGCCGCCGCGATCGCGCCGCGCAAAGCCTTGAGCGCGGCGAGGAGCCCAGCGTCCGCGTCCCCCGCTGCGACAGCCTCGGCGACGCGGCGCCGGCGCGCTTTCCCGTTGACCACGTCCTCGCGCAAGGCGAACGGAACCTCGCCGCGCAGCGCCCGCCGGCCCGCTTCGGTGAGGATCAGCCGGTCGCGGTCGTCTCCGTCTCGCTCGATCAGGCCGCCTGATTGCAATTGCCTGAGCACGCCGCGCCACTCGGCGGGCGTGCGATCCTTGCCCGCGCCGAAGGTTTTGAGCGCGTCGTGGCCGTGGTGGAGGACTGCCTCGGTGGCCTTGCCGGAGAGAATATTCGCCAGGTGGCCAAAAAAGAAACGGCCGGAGGTGCGCAAGATAGCCGACATCGCCTTTTGCGCCTCGACCCGCCCGTCGATCAGCCGGACTGCCCCCTGGCAGACGTCGCAATGCCCGCATGGGGCCGACTCCTCGCCGAACATGGCGAGAAGCGTCTGGCGGCGGCAGCGGGCCGTTTCGCAGAGCGCCACCAGATCGTCGAGCTTCATCATCTCGACCCGCTTGCGCTCCTCGGGCGCGGCGCTCTCGAGAATCTGGCGCCGCCTGAGCTCGATGTCGCCCGCGCCGTAGAGCGTGAACGTGTCGGCGGGCAGGCCGTCGCGGCCGGCCCGGCCGATCTCCTG
>DATGHB010000463.1:0-3622 GCA_035308265.1 Roseiarcus sp. | reverse complement strand
CGACTTTTTTGACGCCCCCGGCATTGACCTCCCCGCGCGCGACCAACCCGCTGTTCAGAAGCGTGACCCGCTCTGATGCTGAGGTTCCTGCTCGACACGAATCTCTGCATTCGTGTCCTGCGGGATCGGCCGCCGTCGCTGCGCGAGAAATTCAACCTCGAAGCGGAATCGCTGGCGAGGCGGGCTGCGGCGCCGTTACGCCGCCTTGCGCCGCGCGACTTCCGCCTGGAACAGCGGAATCTCGGTCGCCAAAGCCGCTGCGACGCTCGGGCGCTGGCGCATGCGCTCGAGATAGGCCTTCACGTTCGGATACGAAGCGAGGTCGATCTCCGGCGTCGCCCGCGTCCAGTTCAACACGACCGTGAGATAGCCGTCGGCGACGCTAAAACGGTCGAGCAGGAATTCGCGTCCCTTGAGCGTGTCGTTGAGATAGGCCAGGCGCGAGGCGTATCTGCCGACGGTCCAGGCTCTCACCTCGGGCGGCGTCTTGTCGCCGAGGAGCGGCGTCATCAGCCCTTTATGGAGTTCGGCGCCGATGAAGCTCAGCCATTGCCTTAAGCGCGCCCGTCCGATGCGGTCGGAGGCAGGCGGCGCGAGTTCGGCGTCCGCGTATTGGTCGGCGATAGCTTGCAGGATCGCGGCGTTCTCGGTCAGCACCGTCCCGTCGTCGAGCCGCAGCGCCGGCACATAACCGAGGGGGTTGATGGCGCGATAGTCCTCGCCCGTCTCGAGCGCCCGTCCCAATTTCGTGTCGACCTCGATGAAGCGGATCGCGGCGCCGGCTTCATTGAGCGCGATGCGGGCGGACATCGAGCAGGCGAGGGGAGCGAAAAACAGGTCCATCGGATCCTCCATTGCAATTTTTGTACTCTCTCGCATAGAATGTCCGCAGTCAAGAATTTTGTTCAGAATGGTACAAAAATCATCGCCTGACGCTCCCGAGGCGCCTCCGCGGCGGCGCGGGCGCCCGCGCGCCTTCGAAGCCGAGACGGCGCTCGCCCAGGCGATGGACGTCTTCTGGAGGGACGGGTTCGCCGGCGCCTCGCTCGATGACGTGAGCGCCGCGACCGGCCTGAACCGGCCGAGCCTGTACGGCGCGTTCGGCGACAAGCGCGCGCTCTATCTCAAAGCCTACGGCCAGTACCGGAGGCGGATGAACGAGATGTTTCTGCCGCTCTTTCAGGCGCGCGCGCCGCTCCGGGCGAAGCTCAGGCGCATTCTCATCGCCGCGCTCGATCTTTACCTCAGCGGCGAGGATGGGCCGCGCGGCTGCTTCACGGTGCTCAGCGCCGCCTCCGATGCGATCGCCGATCCGGAGCTTCGCGGCCTCGTCGCCGAGGCGATCGCCAGCGCCGACCGCGCCTTCGGGCGCCTGTTCGCCGACGCGCGGGACGCGGGCGAGCTTCCGGCCGCCGCCGATCCGCGCCGGCTTGCGCGCATGGCGTCGGCGACCCTCCATACGCTGTCGGTCCGCGCGCGCGCCCGCATTCCCCGCGCCGAAATCCTGCCGATTGTCGACGACGCGGTGACGACGATCTGCGGCGTGAAGGGCGGTTAATTTAAGGCCGCCACTCGGCGAAGCCGCATCGGCCGCCGTTCGCGCACGCGGTCTTAAGAATTGCGCACTCGATGGCTAACCTGCCTCCCGTCAACCCTGGAAAGGAGCATTGCCATGCCCGAAGCAGCAACCCCAACAGGAAAATTCGTGTGGTACGAATATATGGGCGACAATCTCAAGGCCGCGGTCGATTTCTACACCCGTGTTGTCGGGTGGACGTCCAAGGACGCGGGGATGGCGGACTTCCCCTATGAGATTGTCTCGACCGGCCAGACCATGGTCGCCGGCATGATGGACATTCCCGCCGAGGCCAGATCAATGGGCGCGAGGCCCAGCTGGCTGGGTTACGTCTGGGTCGAGGACGTCGACAAGGCGCTTTCGAAACTGACCGCCGCCGGGGGCAAAGTCTTCAAGGCGCCGGCCGACATTCCCGGCGTTGGCCGTTTCGCCGTCGTCGCCGATCCCGACGGGGCGACGTTCATGCTGTTCAAGGATGCGGGCGGCAATCCCCCTCCGCCTCCGCCGCCCGGGACACCGGGCCTTGTTGGCTGGCGTGAGTTGCATGCAGACGACAGCGCCCGCGCTTTCGCGTTCTATTCCGGCCAGTTTGGGTGGAAGAAGGAGCGCGACTTCGACATGGGCGCGATGGGCGTCTACCATGTTTTCGAAAGCGCCCCGGGCGAGCAGGGCGGGATACTCACCAAGACGCCGCAGGCGCCGGCGCCGTTCTGGCTGTTCTATTTCAATGTCGACGCCCTCGACGCCGCGGTCGAGCGCGTCAAGGCGCATGGCGGGCGCATCGCCCACGGTCCTAACGAAACGCCCAACGGCCGCTGGATCGTGCAAGGCCTCGATCCGCAAGGGGCGATGTTCGCGCTGGCGGCGGCGAAGCGCTAGGCCTTAACCGCCAGCTTGCGCAGGGTGAGGAAGGCGGTCGCTTGACATAATACCAACCAGTTGGTATGCAGGTTGGATGAAGGCGGTCAAACGATCGGCGAGCGTCTTGCGCAAGGCGGGGAAGCCGGCGAAGGCCGCGCCGTCGCAGGCGTCGGCCCGCAAGCTGCTCGACGCCGCGGTCCACGTGATCCGCTCAAAAGGCTATTCGGCGGCCCGGGTCGAGGACATCTGCGCGGAAGCGGGCCTCACCAAGGGCGCGTTCTTCCACCATTTCGACAGCAAGGAAGCCTGCGCGATCGCCGCGGCTGCGCATTTCGCCGCCAACGCCGACGCGCTGTTCGACGCCGCGCCCTATAGCCGCTCGCCCGATGCCCGAGCGCGCGTTCTCGGCTATGTCGAGTTCCGCAAGGCGATCCTGAAGGGCGACTTGCCACAGTTCACCTGTCTCCTCGGGACGATGGTCCAGGAGGCCTACGATTCTCATCCGGCCATTCGCGCCGCCTGCGATCGCTACATCAGCGAACATGCCGGGCGCCTCGAAACGGATATTGCCGAGGCCAAGGCGCGCCATGCGCCGGACGCCGCATGGACGCCAGAAAGCGCCGCGCTCTATTCACAAGCCGTGCTCCAGGGCGCGTTCATTCTCGCCAAGGCCAGGCACGGCCCTAAAGTCGCCGCCGACTGCCTCGATCATCTCAAATATTATTTCGAGACCCTGCTGCCGGTTGGCGAGGCGGAACACCCGGGGCCCTAGCGCGTTCCGCCGACCGGCATTGCGCAGCTGCAGCAGGGCGTTCGCGTCCAACTGAAGGAGAAAAGCATGGCTACCGCGACTCAATCGAACGCGCTCGGCAAATTCGTCTGGTACGATCAGATGTCGAACGATCTTCCTGGCGCTGAAAAGTTCTATTCCAAGGTCGTCGGCTGGAGCCTCGCACCCAATACGATGAACGCTCAGAAATATACGCTGCTCAAGGCCGGCGAGACCATGGTCGGCGGGCTCATGCCCATTCCTGAGGAAGCCGCCAGGATGGGTGCCCGTCCCGCGTGGATGGGCTATATCGCGGTCGACGACGTCACGAAGTACGCCGACAAGGTCAAAGGGGCGGGCGGCGCGATCCATCGCCCGCCGACCGAGATTCCCAATGTCGGGACCTTCGCCATCGC
>DATGHB010000462.1:0-5430 GCA_035308265.1 Roseiarcus sp. | reverse complement strand
TGCGGGCTCGACCGAGCGGCCCCAGGCGCCCTCGTAAAGCTCGGTCCAGTGGCGCGCCGGCTCGCGGCCGCTTTCCGCGATCGCCTCGAGCCGGCGAAGGAAGATGGTCTCGTCCTCGCCCTTGCCGTTCATCCGCGCGCGCCGCTTCAGGCCCCCATGGGCGATCGCCAGCATGTCGAGGGCGATCGCGCGCAGGCTCCGGCCGCGGACCTCGGCGGCGAGGCCGAGCAGCGGAACATCGTCGCGCAGCTTCTGCCGGTCTTCGGCGCTCAAGCGCTGGGTCAGCGCCTCGGCCGCCGAAAGCGCGTCCGGATCGTAATAGAGGCCCACCATCAAGGCCGAGAGGGCGACGATGCGCTCGGGCGGGCCGACGTCGGCGCCGCGCATTTCGAGGAAGCGCTTGAGCCTGACCTCGGGGAAGATCGACGACAGGTGGTTCGCCCAATCGGCGATGGTCGCGCGCTCGCCCGGCGCCTGCTTGAGGCGCCCCGCGAGCAGATCGCGAAAGCTCGCTCCCGCAGCGTCAATGTAGCGGTCGCCGCGTTTGACGAAATACATCGGCACGTCGAGCGCGTAGTCGACATAACGCTCGAAACCCATGGCCGACTCGAAAGCGAAGGGCAGCATGCCGGTGCGGTCGGCATCGGTATGGCGCCAGATCTCCGATCGCGCGGACACGAATCCATTGAGCTTGCCGTTGGTGAATGGCGAATTGGCGAACAAGGCGGTGATCGCCGGCTGGAGCGCAAGCCCGACGCGCATTTTCGCGACCATGTCCCGTTCGCTCGCAAAGTCGAGATTGGCCTGGACGGTCGCGGTGCGGAACATCATGTCGAGGCCGCGGGTTCCGACCTTCGGCATGTAGCGGGCCATGATCTCGTAGCGGCTTTTCGGCATGACCGGCGTTTCGGCCAACGGCCATTTGGGGCTCATGCCGAGGGTGAGAAAGCCAATCCCGAGCGGCTCGGCGACGATGCGGCAAGCGGCGAGATGCCGGTCAAGCTCCTCGGCGGTTAAGTGCGCGTCGTCGAGCGGAGCGCCGGAGAGCTCGAACTGCCCTCCCGGCTCGAGCGAAATCGCGCCTTCGCCGTGGGCGTCATAGAGGCCGATCAGGGCGCCGCGGTTCTCAATGGGCTCCCAGCCAAGATGGGCGCGCATGCCCTCGAGCAAGGCCTCAATCCCTCGCTCGCCCGCATAAGGGACGGGAGAATGACCTGAGCGATAGAATGGGATCTTCTCATGCTCGGTGCCGACCCTGAACGGACCGGCCGGCTTGCACCCGGCCTCGAGCCACGCGACCAGCGCGTCGCGCGATTCCACGATTTCACTGTCGACGACGTCGCGAGCCATTCAGGCGCTTACCCCCGTGGGCCGGCTGCCCGGCGAACCGGCTAGATAGTCGCGCGGCCCAGACAATGCAAAGGGCGTTGAAAGGGAACGATTACAGAAGCGCGCGACGCCTTCGGCCAGCCTTAACCGTTACGGCAGGCGCCTGCCGCGAACGCCAGAGTCTTCGTGTCCCCTCATCCAATGTTAGGAACTTTCGGGCCTGATGCGACGGAACTCGAGGGACACTTCGTCATGGCCAAACTCATCCGCCGGTTCATGCGCTGCCGCCAGGGGGTGACGGCGATCGAATATGCGCTGCTAGGCTCCGGCATCGCGCTCGCGATCATAACCGGCGTCAGCGCCGCCGGCGCCAGCCTCAACACGGCCTTCACCAATATCGCCAACGCGTTTCCATGAGATGAGGGCGCGCGTTTTCAGGCCCCTGCCCCCGACCGCCGCGGTCCGCCGCGAGCCGGCGCGGTCGGCGCCGTCAAAGCCCTTCGCAAGCCGCCAGGTCACGAAATAGGCCGTACCCACCGCCAACACGCCGAACAATGCGGCGCCGAGCGCGAAGCCCACGAGACCCCCCTTGACGCCCCAAAAGCGCGCGCCGACGGTCACGAACGGAATCGTCCCCAGCGTCGCGCGCGTCCAGTTGAACGCCATCGCCAGCACCGGAAAGCCGAGATTGTTGAACGCCGCGTTGGCGACGAACAGGCACGCGAGGAAAAGCCAGGCGGAAACGCCGTAGCGGCAGTAGAACGCGACATAGTCGGCGCTCTCGCCCCTGGCCTCGAAGGCGGCGATGAGGAGCGGCGCGGCTAGCGCCAGGACCATCCAGGCGACGAGAACGTAGCCGATCGACAGGATGAAGGCGTCGGTCAGCGCGCGGCGCACCCGTCCCATCAGCTTCGCCCCGACATTCTGGCCGATGATCGGGCCGATCGAGCCGCTGAGCGCGAAGATGACCCCGAAGGCCACCGGCGTCACCCGGTCGATGACGGCGTAAGCGGCGATCGCCGCCTCGCCGAAATCGGAGAAGATGCGCCAAGTATAGGCCGAGCTGACCGGCGCCGCCATGTTGGCCATGATCGCGGGGAAGCCGATCGCCATGATCGGGCCGAAGTCGCCGCGCACGGCGCCGAGCTTCGGCCGGGCGACCAGATTGTGCACACCGGCCGCGCCGCTCCATCCGACGACGAGCATGATGAGGCGCGAAAGCACGGTCGCCCAGGCCGCGCCATAGACCCCGAGCCCGAGGCCGAAGATGAGGAGGGGATCGAGAACGGCGGTCGCGGCGCCTGCCGACAGCGTCACATACATCGCGCGCCGCGCGTCGCCCACCGCGCGCAGCACCCCGGAGAGCGTGATCCCGAGCGCGAGCGGCACATTCGCGGGCATGCTGATGGCGATGAACTTCGAGGCGACCTCGGCCGACTCGCCATGCGCGTGGAGAACCGTCGAAAGGATCCAATCGCGCAACACGATCATCGCCGCCGCCATCGCGGCGGAGAAGACGAGGGTTATGGCGAGCGAGGACGCCGCCAGGCGCCGCGCGCGCGGCCTGTCGCCCGCGCCGAGCGCGCGCGAGACGGTGGCCGAGGCGGCGATGGTGAGCCCGATGTTGATCGACATGACGAAGAACGTGATCAGGCCGACATAGCCGACCGCGGCCTTGAACGCCTGATCGCCGAGCTTCGACACCCAGAACAGCGACAGGAGATCGACGGCGAACACCGCCATCAGGCCAATGGCGCCGGTCGACGTCATCACCGCGACGTGACGGATGAGCGACCCGTGCGTGAATACGGGCCGCTTGTCGTGAACGGCTTGGGCGGCGTTCAAGGTTCTGTCCTGTTTGGCGAGAGCCGGGTGTCTTAAGGGTTCGCGGCGGCGGAGGCTAGAGGCGACCCAAGCGGCTGCCTTCGCTCGGCTGCGGTTTCGCGCTTGGCTGGACGCTTTTGATTTGACCGCCCGATCGCAGGGGTCTTATCTGGCGGCGGTCTTCGGTCCGCTTGGCGGCAAGGGAGGGGAAACATGCGCATCCGTTATCTCGCCATCGTCTCGGCGCTTTCGCTTGGCGCTCTCGCATCAATGGCGCCAGGCGCCCTCGCGCAGCGGGCCGAGGCGATGAAATACTGCAGGGAGGACGTGGCGCGGCTCTGTCCGGGCATGCAGCCGGGCGGCGGGCGCATCATCGGCTGCCTCAAGGCGCACAAGGAAGAGATCAGCATCGGCTGCGGCAAGGCGCTGCAGGCGATGAAGGGCAAGATGGGCGGCTGAGGGCAGCGCTCTCGCGCCGCTGCTCAGAAGCGCTCGCCGGCCATGTCCTCGCTCTCTGCCCATAAGGCCTTGGCCGTGTCGGGGTTGAGCGCGTAAGGCTTGACGCCGGAGCGCCTGGCCGGGTCGAGTACGATCTCCGCCACATGGCAGTCCTCGCAATAGCGGCCGCCGACGTCATCGGCGGATGCGACTGCGCCCGCCCAGACCGTCGTCGCCGCCCCTTGCGAAATCGTCTTGAACTTGAAGGCAGGCTCGCCCGCGGCGGCGTTGGCCGCGTTGATCCGGTCGAGCAGCGCCCGTGTCATCTCGGGCGAAAGATGGCGGGAAAGCTCGGTCTGGATGCCGCCGGGATGAACGGCGGTCGCGCGGATCCTTTGTCCCTTGTGGCGGCGATCGAACTCGACCGCGAACAGGATGTTGGCGGTCTTCGACCGGCCATAGGCGACCCATGGATCGTATGGCGTCCGGGCAAAGTTCGGATCGTCGAGATCGACGTCGGAATAGCGGTGGCCGGCGGAGGACAGATTGACCAGCCGCGACCCCGGCTTCATCAGCGAGGCGATGCGGTTGACCAGCACGAAATGGCCGAGGTGGTTGGTCCCGAACTGGGTCTCGAACCCGTCCGCCGTCTTGCCGAAAGGACAGGCCATGACCCCCGCGTTGGCGATCACGAGGTCGAACGGCCTGCCGTCGGCGATCAGCGCATCCGCGCAGGCGCGCACGCTCGCGAGCGACGCGAGATCGAGCGCCGCGAGCTCGAATTTTCCGCCGTTGGCGGCGGCTGATCGCACGGCCCCCGTCGCCGCCTTCGCCTTGTCGAGGTCGCGCGCGGCGCCCACCACATCGGCGCCGTGAGCAACGAGCGCGCGGGCCGTCTCGACGCCGAGGCCGGCTGAAGCGCCGGTCACCAGAACGCGCTTGGCCCTGAGACTCACGCCGCCCAGCACGTCGTCGGTCGTGGATGTCGCGCCAAAGGTTTTCGCCACGATCGTCTCCATAAAGCGCATGCTGATGATAACAGGTAGCCACAATCGGCGCGCGCCAGAGCGTGATCTCAAGAAAAGTGGACGCCGGTTTTCGGATGAGATCACGCTCAAAGGAAAGACTTGGAGCCCGGTTCCGATTCAATCGGAACCGACAATGTTCTAAGATCACCGCCGCAAGCCAGCCCCGGCGCGGCGGGTTTCATGAGCAAAAGGAGCGACGCATGGACATCAAGCGAAGCGGCTCGCAGCCGTCGGCCAAGGGGCCGGCGGACTGGTTCACCGGCGTGGTCCGCATCGACCCTTTGTTCCAGGCGAACGCGCCGGCGCGGGCCGCCGGCGCCGCGGTTACGTTCGAACCCGGAGCGCGCACCGCCTGGCACACTCATCCGCTCGGCCAGACCCTCATCGTCACCGCTGGCTGCGGCCGGGCGCAGCACGAGGGCGGCCCAATCGAGGAGATTCGGCCCGGCGACGTCGTCTCCTTCGCGCCAGGCGAAAAGCATTGGCACGGCGCCGCCCCGACCACCGCCATGACCCATATCGCCATCCAGGAAAGGCTCGACGGCAAGGCGGTCGAGTGGATGGAGAAGGTGACGGACGAACAATACCGGGGCTGAGCTTCCGATTGACCGATCCCTGGTCGCAGGTGGTGATATTCAGGAATGGTTCCGATGGACGATGGAGCAGCTGATCCGTGAGGGCAAGATAACCTACGTCGGCAGCGCCAGGCAGGAGGTCAAGCCTTACAACATCCGGACCACTATTATCTCTCCGGGAGCGGTCGCGAGCGAACTGCCCGACAGCATCACCGACCCCGACATCGGTCCGGCGA
>DATGHB010000461.1:0-4930 GCA_035308265.1 Roseiarcus sp. | reverse complement strand
TCGACCAGAGCGTTGCGCCTGAACAATTCGTATGGCGCCAGCGCCGCATGCGATGCTCATGTCGTCTGAGAGGAGCGTCCCGGGCGAGCCGGTCGCGGTTGTGACCTCGACGCGAAGAAATTTGATGGTTTCTTCCCGGCTTCCGATCATGACCCTGGACAAGGCGCCTGGCGCGGGCGACAGCCCATGGATCTGGTTGCGAACAGCCTCCGCGCTCTTCGTCCAGTCAATTTCGGCTTCGCTCTTCCTGATCTTGTGTGCGTAGCAGACGCCTGCGGCCGATTGCTCCTGAAACTCCAATAGACCCGTCTCCATCGCCTGCAGGGCGCCCACGGACAGCCGCGCGGCGATCGCCGCAAGGCGGCCTGTCAGGTCTCCGGCCGTCTCGCCAGGATCGATCGGAACAATTTCACGCATCGCGATCGGCCCCGTGTCGAGACCGGCGTCCATGCGCATGACATCGACGCCGGTCTGCGAGTCGCCGGCCATGATCGCCCGCTGGATCGGGGCGGCGCCGCGCCAACGGGGCAGCAACGACGCGTGCAGGTTCAGGCACCCGAGCCTTGGCGCTTCGAGAATAGCGGGCGGCAATATCAATCCATAGGCGGCGACAATCGCGACGTCCGCCGCCAAACTGTTAAAAGCTTTCTGAGTTTCAATGTCGCGCAAGGAAGCCGGGGTGAAGACCGGGATTCCAAGGGAATCGGCCGCCGAATGAACTGGAGTCGTCCTTATTTCAAGACCTCGACGGCCGCCCCGGGCTGGCGCACGCGTATAGACAGCGACAACCGCGCGACCGCTCTTCGCGATTTCCAACAACGTTGGAACAGCGAATTCGGGCGTGCCCATAAAGACAACTCGCATCATTCGTGAATGGCATTCCAATTCTTGGATTCAAAACCTCATTCGCGTTCCAGATCTGCGACGGTTGGAGCGGAGCGCAGCAGAGCGCTGAGGCTGCATCCGCGCCCCCGGAAGGGTTCGGCTGCGCCTTCGGCTGGCCTATTTGGGCGCCATGCGCAGGGCGCCGTCGAGGCGGATCGTCTCGCCGTTGAGATAGCCGTTCTCGACGATGTGGACGGCGAGCGCGGCGTATTCGGCGGGCGCGCCGAGGCGCTGCGGGAACGGCACCGAGGCGCCCAGCGAATCCTGCGCCGCCTGCGGCAGGCCGAGCAGCATCGGGGTTAGGAAAACACCCGGCGCGATGGTGTTGACCCGGATGCCGAACTGCGCGAGCTCGCGGGCGATCGGCAGGGTCATCGCTGCGACGCCGCCCTTGGAGGCGGAATAGGCTGCTTGCCCGATCTGGCCGTCGTAGGCCGCGATCGAGGCGGTCGAGACGATGACCCCGCGCTCGCCGTCGATCGGCTCGAGCCTGGCCATCGAGGCCGCCGCGAGGCGGATCATGTTGAAGGTGCCGATCAGGTTGACGCGGATCACTTTCTCGAAGTCGGCGAGCGGATGGGGACCGTCGCGGCCGGCGACCCGTTTGGCGACCCCGATTCCGGCGCAATTGACCAGCACCCGCGCGACCCCGTGCGCCGCCTCGACCTTGGCGATCGCCGCGCTCGCCGAGGCTTCGTCGGCGACGTCGCCGACCGCCGCCGCGCCGCCGACCGCCCTGGCCGCTTCCGCCGCCGCGGCCGGATTGAGATCGAACACCGCGACCCGCGCGCCCCTGGCGGCCAGCGCCTCCGCGGTCGCCCGGCCGAGTCCCGAGCCGCCGCCGGTCACGATCGCCGCAACTCCAGTGAATTTCATTGCGCTTCCTCTCTCAAGCTCGAGCGAGCCCGAGCCTGCCCCATATCATCGCCCGGCGATTCGCGCCGCGGTCAGCCGAGCTTCAGGAACAGCCTGCCCCCTTCGACCCTGACCGGATAGGTCTTCAGATCGACGCAGGCCGGCGCGCCCTTCGCTTCGCCGGTGGTGAAATCGAACCGGCCGTTGTGCATCGGGCATTCGATGATCGTGCCGGAAACGTAGCCGTCGGCGAGATCCGCGTACTCGTGGGTGCAAATGCCGTCGGTGGCGAAGTAGCGGCCGTCCGCCGTCCGGTAGAGCGCATATTGCCGGCCCTCGTGTTCGAACGGCGCGACGTCCTCGGGCGGTATGCGGTCGGCGGCTCCGGCGTCGATCCAGCTTTCGCTCATTGACTCATGATCCTCAATTTTTCGGGTTCCCGCGCGGGCGACCGCGAAGGCCGCCGGCCGCCGTCTCGCAGCTCGCGGCGCACGTGAGGGAACCTAAGGGCAACTCATTGGCTCCTCAACATCCGGGTCAGGCGGCGCATCTTTTGGAATGATTATTCCATGCTTGATTATTTTTGGAATGTTTGTTACGCAAATAGCAGACACCCGCCGGTCCCGCAAGCCAATCGATGCTGTCTGTTCCGGACGATTTGGCCGCGCGATTCGCGACGGCCCGAGCCGCGCCACGGTGGCGCAAACTGATGGGAGGAACATGATGAACACTCTGAACAGAACGATGGCCGCCATCATTGCCGCAGGCGCCCTCGCTTGCCCGGCCGCGCTCCTCGCGGGCCAGGCGAGCGCCCAGGAAAAGCAGATGACCGTCGCCATGATCACCCATGCTCAGCCGGGCGACACCTTCTGGGACATCATCCGCAAGGGGGCGGAGGCCGCGGCCAAGAAGGACCATATCAAGCTGATCTACCTCGCCGACCCGACGGCGACGAAGGAAGCGCAGCTCATCTCCAATGTCGTGCAGCAGCATGTCGACGGGATCGCGCTGACGCTCGCCTTCCCCGACGCCGAGGCGCCGGCGGTGAAGGCCGCGCAGCAGGCCGGGATTCCGATCGTCGGCTTCAACGCTGGCGTCGACCAGTGGAAGAGCCAGGATCTTCTTGGCTATGCCGGACAGGACGAGACCGTGGCCGGCAAGGCCGTCGGCGAGAGGCTGAACAAGGAAGGGGCCAAGAACGTCGTCTGCCTCGACCAACAGCAGGGCGCGGTGCAGCTCGAGGCGCGCTGCGACGGCATCAAGGACACGTTCAAGGGCAAGATGGAGGTGCTGTACGTCACCGGCTACGACATGCCGACGGTCAAGGCGCGGATGCAAGCAAAGCTGCAACAGGACCCGTCGATCGACTATGTCGTCACCCTCGGCGCCCCGTTCGCGCCGGTCGTGCTCGACGCCATCACCGCGGCGGGTTCGAAGGCCAAGGTCGGCACTTTCGACATGAGCCCGGTGGCGATCGACCTGATCGCGAAGGGCAAGATCCAGTTTGCGATCGACCAGCAGCCTTATGTCGAGGGCTACGAGGCGGTCGACATGCTGTGGCTCTACGTCACCAACGGGAATACCGTCGGCGGAGGCGGCCCGGTGCTGACCGGCCCCTTCTTCGTGACCAGGGACAACGCCGCCGCGGTCGCCAAATACGCCAAGGCCGGCACGCGCTAAAGTGACGGAATGGCCGGAGGCCATGACGGCCAGGCAATGACGCTGACCGCCGGCCGGAGGCGCGCGCCTTACGGCCGGCGGAGCGAAAAGGGAGGAAGCTGGTGACCACGTCCAGCGCGCCGGCCAGCGTCGCTGAGCCGCGGCGGCAGGTTCAAGCCCAGGCCCTGTGGCGGCGCATCCTGAAGCGGCCGGAGGCGGGCGCGCTCGGGGGCGCGATCCTGGTGTTCGTCTTCTTCTGGGTGATCGCCCCGCCGTTCCGGCAGTTCGCCGCCTTCACCACAGTCCTCTATCAGGCCGCGACCATCGGCATCCCGGCAGTCGCCGTGGCGCTGCTGATGATCGGCGGGGAGTTCGATCTCTCGGCGGGCGTCGCGGTGACGACCTCCTCGCTAGCCGCCTCGATGTTCGCGACCCAGCTCGCCGGCAGCCTGTGGGCCGGCGTCGTCTTCGCGCTCATCTTTTCACTCGGGATCGGCGCGTTGAACGGCTGGCTCCTGATCCGGACCAGGCTGCACAGCTTCCTCGTCACCCTCGGCACCTTCCTGATGCTTCAGGGTCTCAACATCGCCATCACCAAGCTGATCACCGGCAATGTGGCGACCGAGGACATCAGCGGGATGGCGGGCTTCAATGCGCTCAAGGCGATTTTCGCCGCCAATTTCATGATCGGCCACGCGCAGATCAGCATCGCCATCGTCTACTGGCTGATCTTCGTCGCGCTCGCGACCTGGGTGCTTCTGCGCACCAAGATCGGCAACTGGATTTTCGCCGTCGGCGGCCAAGGCGACAGCGCCCGCGCCGTGGGCGTGCCGGTGAACCGGGTGAAGATCGGGCTCTTCATGCTGGTCGGTTTCGGTTGCTGGTTTCTGGCGATGCATCTGCTCTTCGCCTATGACACGGTGCAGTCGGGCGCGGGCATCGGCAACGAACTCCTCTACATCGCGGCCTCGGTGGTGGGCGGCTGCCTGCTCACCGGCGGCTATGGCTCGGCGGTGGGCTCGGCGCTCGGCGCCTTCATCTTCGGCATGACCACCGAGGGCGTTATCTACGCCGACTGGGATCCGGACTGGTTCCAGTTCTTCGTCGGCGCGATGCTCCTGCTCGCCACCGTGGTCAACACCTGGATCCGCATGCGCGCGACCAAGGGGAAATAGATGGCTCGCTCGGAAACGCCGATCATTCAGTTCAAGAACATCGGCAAGAACTATGGTAACATCAACGCGCTCAGAGGCGTGAATCTGACGGTGCGCCAGGGCGAGGTCACCTGCATTCTGGGCGACAACGGCGCCGGCAAGTCGACACTGATTTCGATCATCGCCGGACTGTTCCCGCATGACGCCGGCGAGTATCTGGTCGACGGCGAGCCGAGGCATTTTTCGTCGCCGCGCGAGGCGCTCGACCTCGGTATCGCAGCGGTCTACCAGACGCTCGCTCTGGTTCCTCTTCTGCCGGTGTGGCGCAATTTCTTCCTCGGCTCGGAGCTGGTGCGGGGGAACGGCCCGTTCCGCCG
>DATGHB010000460.1:0-2716 GCA_035308265.1 Roseiarcus sp. | reverse complement strand
GGTCCCCGAAGCCACGGTCGATCTGCGGGTCGGGGGCGCGTTCGAGGTCTGTATGCGCTCGCCCGAAGGGCTCGAGCATTGGACGAAAGGGACGTTCACCGAGGTCACGGCGCCCGAGCGCCTCGCGATCGACCATCGCGTGATCGACCCGTGCGGCGGCGGCCCGCTGTTCAGCGCCCTGACCGAGGTGGACTTCATCGACAAGGGCGCCGGCCACACGCTGATGGAGGTGGTGCAGACCTATAGGCTCGCCGACCCGGCTCAGGCCGAACGCATGATCAAGGGCGCGCCCGAAGGCTGGCGCCAGACGCTCGACAAGCTCGAGGCGGAAGTGAGGCGGATGCGGGAGAACGGCGGCGGCCGGTCGGTCGTCCACGGGGCCTTCCGCCTGGAGCGGACTTATGAAGCCACGGCCGAGCAGGTGTACAAAGCTTTTTCGGACGAGGCCGCCAAGAGCCGCTGGTTCGGCGGCGACAGCTTTCAGATGATCGAGCGCGCCATGGACTTCCGGGTCGGTGGGCGCGAGCGGGCCAAGGGGCGACACGTGAGCGGCGTGACGTCGACGTTCGACGCCATCTATTACGACATCATTCCGCTCGAGCGGATCGTCTACACTTACGAAATGCGTCTCGACGAGCGGAAGATTTCAGTGTCGCTCGCCACCTTGCAGATCAAGCCAGCCGGCCAGGGACGCACGACACTCCTGGTCGACGAGCAGGGCGCCTTCCTGGACGGCTACGACGACGCAGGCTCGCGCGAGCGCGGGACGGGCGAGCTTCTGGACAAACTCGGACGGTCGCTGCGAGGGTGAGCGCCCGACTGTAGGCGCGGTCGCTGACCGCGCTGCCGCGCTCATCCGAAAGAGGAGGACGCCCGTCCCTGGACGGGCCCTGGAGCGCGGCTACAGGCCGGCCTCACTCGTCGTTGGAGGCGTTCAGCTCCTCCCAGCCGAGGTATTTCGACTCCCGGCCGGTGCGGAAGCGGACGCCCGCGCCGCCGCCGAGTTCGGAAATGAACGCGACGCCGGCCGATTCGAGCGTGGCCTGCATCTTGGCGACCGCCCATTCCGGGACGTTGTGGGCGGCGCCGTTCTCGAACTCTTCGACGGTGGGGAGGGGAAGTCCGGCGGCCGCGGCGAGTTTGGCCTGCGACCAACCGATCAGAGCCCGTCCGGCTCTGACCTGAGCAGATTCAATTGTCATCCAAACAGCATATCAGTTCCGTCGAATTGGCGCAACCCCTGAGCGCCCGGGGGCCCTTTGGGTCATTCCGCCGCCGTAGCAGGCGTCGGCGCGGTCACTGGCGCAGGCCGGACGGCCGCGCCGCTGCGAATGCTGTCGCCGAGCGCCTTGCGCGCGAGCGCGGCCTCGCCGCCGGAAGTCGCGTGGTAGAGGGACAGCTGCTCGAATTCGTCGTCGCGCGGCGGCTCGATGGCGAGATCGCTGTAGGTCGAGCGGTCGGGCGCCTCGAGGACCTCTTTCATGATCCGCCGGGTTTTGAGGAAGAAGCTGAGGTATTTGACCGCCTTGATCGCCGTCCCGCCCCAGTAGCGCGGGTAGAAGAGAAGCGGGGATTCACGCTTGAGCCCGTGGCGGCGGTCGCGACGGTATTTCAGGCGAAAGGCGCCGCCCTCGAGCGGATGCACGCCCTCGTGGCTGATCATCAGCTTGAACCAGCCGATGGTGCTGAGGATCGGCTTGGGGCGGCCATTGGGGATCTGCGCGGCGCGCCGCAGGATCGTGCGGATATGGTCGTAGGTGTAGAAGGACTGCCACGCCGCCCGGTAGGCCTCCTCCCATTCGGAGTCGGTCATTTTCGCGTGATGCGATACGCGATGGTTGAGGTCGTATTTGTTGATGTCGGGGTCCATCCAGACCCCTTTCTTCAACATGGTCTGATGATCCTCGGAGCCCGGCAGGGGCGTGAGGAAGAAGAACTCGAGAATGTCAAGCGGCAGTTCCCGCTTGATGATCTCGACGTCGCGCAGGATCGATTCCTTGGTGTCGGCGGGAAAGCCGAGGATGTAGCCAGCGTAGGTCAGGGCCCCGTGCGCGCGCCATTTCTGCAGCATCACCCGATATTCGGTGATCTTGTTCTGGCGCTTCTTGGCGGCGATCAGGTTCTCGGGATTGATGTTTTCGAGCCCGATGAACACCCGCCGGACGCCGGCCGCAGTCGCTTTCTCGATGAAATTCGGGATCTTGTGGCAGAGGGTGTCGACCTGGATGGTGAAGCCGACGTGGATGCCCTCCTTCTTCAATTCGATGACCCGGTCGAGCAGGATCTCCCAGTCGCTGTTGCGGGCGAAATTGTCGTCGGTGATGAAGAACCGGTCGATGCCCTGGGCCTTGTTGGCGCGGATGATCTGTTCGAGATCGTCGGGAGTGCGGAAGCGGCTCTTGCGCCCCTGGACGTTGATGATGGTGCAGAACGAGCACTGATAGGGGCAGCCGCGGCCGAGATCGATGCTCGAATATTTGCCCGAGGTGCGCTCGATATGCTTGCGCGGCAGGATCGGCGCCGGCTCGCCGCTCAGCGATGGCAGCTTGTCCATGAAATCGTAGAGCGGCTTCAGCGTTCCGTTCCACGCGTCGCGAAGCACCTCGTCGAGCCGATGCTCCTCCGCTTCGCCGGCGAATAGCGAGACGCCCATCGCCTGCGCCGCCGTCAGTTCCTCCGGCATCTGAGGCAGCATGGCGATGCAGCCCGAGACATG
>DATGHB010000459.1:0-13898 GCA_035308265.1 Roseiarcus sp. | reverse complement strand
TCTCGGCCGAGGGCAAGGAGGTCGCGCGATTCACCGCGCTCATGCAGCGCGAAGAGGGGATCGAAATCCCCCGGGACACGCCGGGCCATCCGCCGCCCGCGGCGCCGAAGCCGCCCGGCCGATGTCCGGCGGTGACAATGAACTTCGTCGACGGATCGTTCGGCTACGCCAGGCTGGTCGAGAATCGGCTCGCGGAGGGACATTTTTTCAACGGACCTTGCGCCGCCTGGTTCCGCATGGCCCATCCCCTGGTCAAGGGTGAGCCGCCGAGCCCCTATCAGCGGGTCGCGGTTGCGGCGGATTCGGGCAACGGGATCAGCGCCGCGCTCAACTTCGGCAAGTACACCTTCATCAACTGCGATCTGACGATCAACCTTTTTCGCCGTCCGGAGGGAGAATGGATCTGCCTCGACTCGCGCACCCTGTTCGGCGCCAACGGCTGCGGAATGGCCGAGTCCGCGCTCTATGACGAACGGGGAATGATCGGCCGGGCGACCCAGAGTCTGGCGGTGCGGGCGCGATAAGAACGCGCTATCTCCCGGTGGTGCTTTGCATTCCAAGATTGGCGCCGAGAATGCGCACGATCTCGGCATCACGCAAGCCGCAGGATCACTGGTATCCGACGCTCATCACATAGTCGCGCAGCAATTCAACTTCACTTGCGGCGCTTCCAAGCAGGGCCTGAAGGGCGTCGCGCGCTTCGATGACGCCAATCGGGCGGGATCGATCGTCAACAACCGAAATATGCCGCAAGCCGTTCTGCCTCATCCTGCTCCTCACGCCGCTCAGCGGTTCGTCAGAGTGGCACGAGACAACATCGCGCGTCATGGCCGACGCCGCGACCATCCGGCATGCCGCTCCCTCGCAATGCGTGATCTGGCGAACGACATCGGCTTTCGTAATCACCCCGGCCACCTTGCCGTCCGAGTCGCAAACGACCACGAGTTCACCCGGTCGGCCCGAGAGCGCCCTCGCCGCATCGATGAGCAAGGCGTCAATCCTAATTGTGGTGAGCCGCTTTCGCGCCTCGCTCAGGAGTTGGTGGACAAGCATACTCCTGGTCCTTTCATCTTGTTCTCAGTGGCCGAAGACGATGCGCAGGACCGCGAGAATCCCCAGGGCGAGCAACCCGAAGCATGCGAGGCGCATAACGATGAGCGAGGGTGTCTTCGCAGCCGAGTGAACGTAGTCCTCGATGATCACCTGCAGGCCAAGCGACATATGGGTGAACAGAGCGACCAGCAAGAGGATCATCGCGCAAGTCGCGACTGGCGTCTTCAACCAGGCCACGAACTCGGCGTAGCCATCGCCGGTGTGCGCGATGATCGATGCGACCAGCCATAGCGTCAGGGGGATGAGAGCGACCGCCGCCGCCCTTTCCCGCAGCCAAGGCTCGACGCCTTCCTTCGCCGAGCCGAGGCCGAGGGCGCGGCCGAGCGGGGAACGCGTTCGCTTTGCCATCGGCGTCACGACATCACGAACAGAGCGGCGATCCAGACCGCCACGGTGAGCGCGACGCTCGCCGCCACGACCGCCCATCCGGAAGCATAGATCGCTCGCAGCTCGAAACCGTAGCCCGCGTCCCAGGCCAGGTGACGGATGCCGCCGCAAAAATGCAGGAAGAACGCAAAGGTGCTCGCGAACAGCGCGATTCGCCCGAGCAGAGACGCCAGCGCGCCTTGGACGGCGAGATACGTTTGCGGTCCCTCGGCCGCCGCAACGAGCCAGGCCACAAGCCCAATGGCGGCGAGGCTCAGGAAAACGCCGCTGATCCGATTGGCGATCGACAGAACGGACGTGAGCTGAGGACGGTAGATTTGAATGTTCGGAGAGCGCGGCCTGTCCCGCGCGTCAGGGGAAGCGAGCATTTCCGATCTCCAGTTCCGGCGGCGTTCAGGTCCGACGCTCCACCATCTTCTTCTTGATTTCGGCGATCGCCTTGCCGGGGTTCAATCCCTTAGGGCAGGTCCGGGTGCAGTTCAGGATTGTGTGACAACGGTAGAGCCGGAACGGGTCTTCCAGGCTGTCAAGCCTTTCCTCGACCGCCTCGTCGCGGCTATCGGCGAGCCAGCGCCAGGCTTGAAGAAGCGCCGCCGGACCGAGAAAGCGGTCGCCGTTCCACCAGTGGCTCGGACAACCTGACGTGCAGCAGAAACAGAGAATGCATTCATAGTAGCCGTCCAGCCGGCGGCGCTCATCCGGCGACTGAAGTCGTTCGGTCTCGGGCTCGGGGGTTTTGGATTGAAGCCAGGGCTCGATCATCTCGTACTGGGCGAGCACATGATTGAGATCGGGAATAAGGTCCTTGACGATTGGCATGTTGGCTAGTGGGTAGATCGACGCGGGATTGGCGGTGTCGGCGATGAATCGGGTGCACGCCAGCCAGTTCGCGCCATCAATGTTCATGGCGCAGGAGCCGCAGACGCCTTCGCGGCAAGACCGGCGGAAAGTCAAGGTTGAATCGATCTTGTTCTTGATCCAAATGAGCGCGTCGAGCACCATCGGGCCGCAGTCATCGAGGTCGACCTGATAGGCGTCGATATGAGGGTTGCGGCCCGAATCCGGATCGTAGCGATAGACTTCGAAAGTCTTCAGGCGCGCGGCGCCGGCCGGAGCCGTCCAGGTTCGTCCTTGTTCGATACGCGATTCGCGGCCGACGCCAAAGTTTCTCGGCAGCGGAAACCGCTTCATCAGCGTGATGCGCGGCGTCTGGTCTGAGGATCGAATGATCACCGGACCTCCCGGTCAGGATGGGCTTCCCTTCGCTCTAGGCGTTGGGCGGGGCGCTCCAGGACGACCTCAACCTACCTCGCCCTCAGCGCCTCGACCCCCGGCAGCGCCTTGCCTTCCATCCACTCGAGGAACGCGCCGCCGGCGGTCGAGACATAGGTGAAATCGTCCGCGACCCTGGCCGCGTTGAGCGCCGCGACCGTGTCGCCCCCGCCCGCGACGGAGGTCAGCCTGCGCTCCCTGGTCAGGCGCGCGGCGGTTTTCGCGATCGCCATCGTCGCTTCGTCGAACGGCGGCGTCTCGAAGGCGCCGGGCGGGCCGTTCCAGACCAGGGTCTTAGCGTGCGCCAGGACCTCCTTGACGCCGGCGACCGACTTCGGCCCGATGTCCAGGATCATCTCGTCCTCGCCCACGTGGTCGACATCCACCACGTGGGCTGGCGCATGCGCCTTGAAGTTCTTGGCGACCACCGCGTCGACCGGCAGGAGGATCCGGCATTTGGCCTTCGCCGCCGCCGCGACGATCGAGCGGGCCTTGTCGGCGAGGTCTTTCTCGCACAGCGACTTGCCGACCCCCTTGCCCTCGGCGAACAGAAACGTGTTGGCCATGCCGCCGCCAATGACGAGGACGTCGACCTTGTTCACGAGGTTGGCCAGGAGATCGAGCTTGGTCGAGACTTTGGCGCCGCCGACGATCGCCGCGACCGGGCGCGCCGGATCGCCAAGCGCCAGCGCGAGCGCCTCGAGTTCCCTCTGCATGGCGCGTCCTGCATGGGCCGGCAGATGATGGGCGAGCCCCTCAGTTGTCGCGTGGGCGCGGTGGGCGGCGGAAAAGGCGTCGTTGACATAGAGGTCGCCGAGTTTGGCGAGTTCGGCCACATGGGCCGGATCGTTCTTCTCCTCGCCTTTGTGGAAGCGGGTGTTCTCCAGAAGCAGCACGTCGCCGTTCTTCATCCCGGCGATCGCGTCGGCCGCCGTCTTGCCGACGCAATCGGCCGCAAAAGCGACCGGCCGATTGATGACATCGCTGACCGCGCCGGCGATTGGCCTTAGCGAATTGGCGTCGTCGGGACCGCCCTTGGGCCGGCCGAAATGAGCGAGCAGAATGACCTTGCCGCCCTTGGCCGCGATCTCCTCGATGGTCGGCGCGACCCGCTCGATACGGGTCGCATCGGTCACCCGGCCGTTCTCGGTCGGAACGTTGAGATCGACCCGTAGGAGCACGCGCTTCCCGGCGACCTCGGCATCGTCGAGGGTGCGGAACGGCTTGCTCATGATCCCTCCCTGCGCAACCGGGGCCCGGTCGATGAGCCCGCCCGGACGGCGGCGATCAGATGAGCTTGCCCATCGCGACCGCGGTGTCCGCCATGCGGTTCGAGAAGCCCCATTCGTTGTCGTACCAGGAGAGCACGCGAACGAAATTGCCGTCGATCACCTTGGTCTGGTCGAGATGGAAGATCGAGGAGCGGTCGTCGTGATTGAAATCGCTTGAGACATTGGGCTGGTCGGTATAGCCGAGGATGCCCTTGAGCGGGCCGTTGCCGTCCGCCGTGGTCTTGATCGCGGCGTTGATCTCGTCCTTGTTGGTATTGCGCTTGGCGACGAACTTGAGGTCGACGACCGAAACGTTGGGCGTCGGCACCCGGATCGACGAGCCGTCGAGCTTGCCCTTGAGCTCCGGCAGCACGAGGCCGACCGCCTTCGCAGCCCCTGTCGTGGTCGGAATCATCGACAGCGCCGCTCCGCGGGCGCGATAGAGGTCCTTGTGCAGGGTGTCGAGGGTCGGCTGGTCGCCGGTGTAGGAATGGATGGTGGTCATGAACCCGTGCTCAATGCCGATCGCATCGTTGAGCACTTTCACGACCGGCACGAGACAGTTCGTCGTGCATGAAGCGTTGGAAACGACGAGGTCATCCTTGGTCAGCTTGTCGTTGTTGACGCCGTAGACGACAGTCAGATCCGCGCCTTCGGCCGGAGCGGAAATGAGGACGCGCTTCGCCCCCGCCTTGAGATGGGCCGCCGCCTTTTCTCGGGCGGTGAAGATGCCGGTGCATTCGAGCGCCACGTCCACGCCGAGCGCCTTGTGCGGAAGCTCGGTCGGATCCTTGATCGCCGTGACCTTGATCTTGTGGCCGGCGACAACCATCGTGTCGCCGTCGACCTTGACCTCGTGAGGAAAGCGGCCGTGCACGCTGTCGAAACGCAAAAGGTGCGCATTGGTCTCGACCGGACCCAGATCGTTGATCGCGACGACCTCGATGTCCTTGCGGCCCGACTCCAGAATCGCGCGTAAGACGAGCCGCCCGATCCGGCCGAATCCGTTGATCGCTACCTTGGCAACCATTGCCATCCTCCATTTGCGCCAGCCGGCGCCGGGCGGGCGCAGGCGGCCCGTTCCCTAGCCGGCTGAAGCCTGCGTGATGAGAGCGGCTGCTTAATGTCCGATCGCCGGATGAAAGTCCACTGACATTTCGACGCACTCGCGCCGAAGCGGCGGCTCGCGGAGGCCGGCTCAACTCTCGAAAGCAACCTCCGCTCCGCCCAGCCCCTCGAAGCGGGCCGAACAGCGATCGCCGGGCTTGAGGAACCTGAGCCCGGTCCAGGTTCCCGTCGTCACGATCTGCCCGGCCTTTACGCCGCCCATGTCCCGCATCGCGTTGACCAGCGCGACCGCGAAGCCCGCCGGATCGCCGGCGGCATGTCCGCCCTGCTGCCTGACGACGGTTTCTCCGTTGATCTCGAGCGTCACTTCAAGGCGCGCCAGATCGAGCCCCGACCATTCCCGCGTCTCCCTCCCGGGCACAAGAGCGCCGTTGATCAGATTGTCGGCGAGCTGTTCCAGCGGCGGCCGCGCGCGCGGGTTGCGCAAACGGCTGGATACGACCTCGATAGCCGGCAAGGCCGCCATGGCCTCGACCACCTCCCCGCGACCGTAGGGCTTCTCCCTCGCCGGCAGATCGCGGAGGAACCTGAAGGCGACCTCGGCTTCGACCCCGAGATGCGGGACTTCGGCCGGCGCGATTCGAGCCGGACTCGGACGGATCATTCGGGCGTAGATCAAGCCGCGCGTCGGCTCCTTTCCAGCCGGCGCATTGATCTTGAAGGCTCCCACGGCCTCGCCGAGCGCGGTCGCCACACGATCCTGGATCATGTGGGCCTCCGCCGCCGACGAGGGCGCCGACGGCAACTCCTCGATCCATTGTCCGTTCCCGGGGGCCTGCAAAAGCGCGTCGACGCAAGCGGCGATTTCCTGACTGGTCATGGCTTGCATCCGAAGAGCTCGCTTTCGGTCTGAGCCGGCTGCGGCGGCGCGCGATCGCCGACTGATTTTGCCGTTGGCCGATGACGGCGCGCCATTCAGGCTTTGAGCCGGGCGAGCGCGGCCTCGACCACCGCCTCCGGCGTGATCCCGAAATGCTGAAAAACGGCTTTGTAGGGCCCGCTCTCGCCGAAGGTCTTCATACCGATGAACGGCCCATCGCCAATGATCGCGTCCCATCCGAAGCGCACCGCGGCCTCGACGCCGACCCTGACCCTGGCGGCGCCGATCACCGAACGGCGGTAGTCGTCCGGCTGCTCGAAGAACGCCTTGAAACAGGGCATCGACACGACCCGCGCCGCCACCCCCTTCGCCTTCAGTTGCGCCTGCGCGGCGACCGCGAGCGACACTTCGGAGCCGGAGGCGAAGATCGACACCTGGGCCTCGCCGGACGCGGAAGAAATCTCGTAGCCGCCGCGCGCGCACAGGTTTTCCGCCACATGGGTCGTGCGCAAAGCCGGCAGGCCCTGGCGGGTCAGCGCCAGGATCGAGGGCGAATGCTCGCGCTCGAGCGCCGCCTGCCAGCATTCGACCGTCTCGACGCTGTCGGCCGGGCGCCAGACATAGAAATTCGGCATCGCCCGCATCGCCGCCAGATGCTCGACCGGCTGATGGGTCGGGCCATCCTCGCCAAGCCCGATCGAGTCGTGGGTAAACACGTGTGGGACTCTGACCCCCATTAGCGCCGCGATTCTGAGCGAAGGGCGGCAATAATCGGTGAAGCAGAAGAACGACGCTCCAGAGGGGATGAAGCCCCCGTGCAGGGCGATGCCGTTGCACGCCGCGATCATTCCATGCTCGCGGATGCCCCAGTGGATATAGCGGCCGGAGAAGTCTTCGGGGGTGATTTCCTTCTCCTGCGTGAACTTCGTGTTATTGGACGGGGTCAAGTCCGCCGAGCCGGTAACGAGCTCGGGCACGGCGGCCCCAATGACATCGAGCGCCGCCTGGCCTGCCTTGCGGGTCGCGACCTCGGGCTTCTCGTCAGCCAGTTTTTTCTTATAGGCGTCGATCACCTTGTCGAGATCCTGCGGCAGGTCGCCGCGCAGGCGCCGCTCGAATTCGGCGCGCTCTTTGGCATCGAGCGCGTCGAGCGCGCGGTTCCACGCTTCACGCTGCGACGAGCCGCGCGAGCCCGCTTTACGCCAGGCGGCGAGGATGTCGTCGGGGATGACGAACGGCTCGTAGGGCCAGTTCAGGGTCTTGCGCGCGCCGGCGACCTCGGACGCCCCCTGCGCGTCGCTGTGCGCCTTGCTGGTTCCCGCGTGGGTTGGCAGGCCAAAGCCGATCGTCGTCTTGCAGGCGATCATCGTCGGCCGGTCGGAGTTCTGTGCAGCATGGATAGCGTCGAGAATCGCCTTGGGATCGTGCCCATCGATGTGGGTTGAATTCCAGCCCGCTGACTGGAAGCGTGCGACCTGGTCGATGTTGTCGGCGAGGACCGGGATGTGCCCGTCGATCGAGATCCCGTTGTTGTCCCAGAAAACGATCAGCTTGTTGAGCTTGAGATGACCGGCGATGCCGATCGCCTCCTGGCTCACGCCTTCCATCAGATCGCCGTCGGAGGCGAGGACATATGTATGATGGTCGACAATGCCCGGAAAGCGCGCGGCCAGCATTCGCTCGGCGATCGCCATGCCGACCGCCGTCGCAAACCCCTGGCCGAGCGGACCGGTCGTCGTCTCGACGCCGGGCGCGCACCAATATTCAGGGTGCCCGGGCGTCCTCGAACCGACCTGCCGGAACTGCTTCAGGTCGTCGATCCTGAGGCCCTTCTCGCCGCCGACCCCGGTGAGATAGAGCAGCCCATAGAGCAGCATGCAGCCGTGGCCGGCCGACAGGACGAACCGGTCGCGATCGGGCCAGTGCGGGTCCGCCGCGTCGAACTTGAGCACGTCGCGCCACAGAACCGTGGCGACGTCAGCGGCGCCCATCGGCAGGCCGGCGTGGCCGCTCTTCGCCTTCTCGACCGCGTCGAGGGCGAGGAAGCGGATCGCATTGGCCATCGCGTCATGGGATACGCTCGTCGCCATCGGGAGTCTCCTCAAGAATTGGGGGGCGGCTCCCCTCCCGGTCCCCAGGGTTCGGCCGCGGTTCGGCCCGTAGGGAACGAGCGGCTCGGCGCCAGTTAGGGGCCAGCGCACGAACCTGTCAATTGCGCCCGCGCGCGCGTTGACGTGTCTTTCAAGCATCGCGTAAACAAAGCGTCGCAATGGACGGAATCAAAACCTCCTTGGAATCTCTGGAAATGGCGATCAAGCGGGTCGCCTCCGCGGTCGAGAAGCTCGAGTGGGCGGCGGACGCGCGCGAGCGCCACGATGAAGCGCGCGCGACCAGGCAGGAGGAATTCGCTCTGATGCAGGACGACCGCTCGCGGCTCGCTGTCGAACTCGACGCCGCCGTCGATCGGTCGCGGGCGCTCGAATCCGCAAACGGCGAAGCGGCCAGGCGGCTTGCTGACGCCGCTCAAGCGATTGGACGGGTTCTCGGCCGGCTCGGGTCGGAGCCAGACTCATGAGCCCTGTCAGCCCAGGACAAAGGCGCGCGCCATGTCACAGGTTTCAGTCACCATCGATGGGACCAGGTACCGCCTGGCCTGCAACGAGGGCGAGGAAGCGCAGCTCGAGTCGCTCGCCGGCCTGATCGACGACAAGATCGGCGAAATGCGCGCATCGTTCGGCGAGATCGGCGACAAGCGCCTCGTCATCATGGCCGCGTTGTCTGTCGCCGACAGTCTGACCGAAGCGCGCGACGCCGCAGCGGCCGAGCGCAAGCGCTCCGAGGAAACCGAGCAGCGCGCCCATGCGCTCGTCTCCAGCCTCGATGAACTCTCTTCGAGGATCGGGCAGGTCGCGGCGCGGCTTTCCGGCGGCGCGGACGATTGACCTACCCTCTCCCGTTGGGAGAGGAGACCGAGCTCTCTTGAGCCTTTTGGCCGACCACGTCACAGATTGCGTTCCCGGCGGAATGCGGGTATATGCCCGCACCATGAAGACCCTGTGCTATTGCGCGGCGGTTCGGACCGCGGCGCGAAAGACGACCGCGCTCTACGATTCCATGCTCGAGCCCGCCGGGGTCACGCTCGCGCAATACAGCCTCATGCGGCGGATCGAGCGCGCGGGAACGGTTTCCCTGACCCAACTCGGACGGCTCGCGGAACTGGACCGGTCGACGGTCGGCCGCAACGTCCGGGCGCTCGAACAGCTCCGCCTTGTCCGGACGGCGCCAACCGAGGACCGGCGCGAGGCGGCGGTACGGCTCGCGCCGGCTGGAGAAGAGACGCTGCGGCGCGCGGCGCCCCTCTGGGAGGAAGCGCAGCGGCGGGTCGAGGCGGCGTTAGGCCCCGGCGGGGCCGAACAGTTGCGGGCGCTCGCGCTCGGCTTGTGATGCTTTTGACGCGACGCGGGTCGATACCGGCAATCTGGAGTGGCGGATGACGATTTCGGGGCGGGCTGTCGGCGCTTCCAGCCTTCGGCCGCAGCGGCGGCCGGCGGCGGTCTCCCTTTCCACCCCGCTCGCCGCGGCGATGGCGGCGCGCAACCTCTACTACGGCTGGGTCGTCGCGGGAGCGACCTTCCTCGTCATGCTGGCGACCGCGGGCGCGATGGGCGCGCCGGGCGTCATCCTCCGGCCGCTCGAGGAGGAATTCGGCTGGAGCACGGAGCAGATCTCGGTTGCGCTGGCGGTGCGGCTTGCTCTCTACGGGCTGATCGCGCCGTTTGCCGCCGCCTTCATCAACCGGTTCGGCGTGCGCCCGGTGGTCGTCTCGGCGGTCGCGATGATCGTCGCCGGCATCGTCGCCTCGATGGCGATGACCGAGGTCTGGGAACTCGTCGCGCTCTGGGGCGTCATCGTCGGAATCGGCACCGGCATGGTCGCGCTCGTGCTTGGCGCCACCATCGCGACGCGCTGGTTCGTTCACCGGCGCGGCCTGGTGGTGGGCATGATGACCGCGAGCAGCGCCACCGGTCAGCTCGTCTTCCTGCCGCTCGTCGCCAAGCTGACGGAAGCCTACGGCTGGCGCAGCGCGCTCGCCTTCGTCGTCGCCATGCTCATCGCCGCGGGGTCCGTCGCGCTCCTCATCCTGCGCGACCGTCCGGCCGATGTCGGGCTTGCCCCGTTCGGCGAGCGCGCCATCCAGCCTGCGCCGAAGCAGGATCTGGGGCTCGGCGCGATGATGGCGTCGCCCTTGCGCGCGCTCTACGAGGCCCGTTTCAGCCGCACCTTCTGGGTCTTGTTCGCGACCTTCTTCGTCTGCGGCCTCTCGACCAACGGCCTCATCCAGACGCACTGGGTCTCGCTCTGCGGCGACTATGGCATCGCGCCGGTCGCGGCGGCGGGGGCGCTCGCGGTGATCGGCGCCTTCGACTTCGTCGGCACGATCCTTTCCGGCTGGCTCTCGGACCGCTACGACAACCGCTGGCTCCTGTTCGTCTATTACGGACTGCGCGGCCTCTCGCTGATGGCGCTGCCCTTCACCGATTTCACAGTCGTCGGGCTCTCGGCGTTCGCGGTCTTCTACGGCCTCGACTGGGTGGCGACGGTGCCGCCGACCGTTCGCCTCACGGCCGAGCGGTTCGGGGCGGAAAAGGCGAACCTGACCTTCGGCTGGATCTTCAGCGCCCACCAGCTCGGCGCGGCGACGGCGGCGTTCGGCGCCGGGCTCGCGCGCACCGATTTCGCGACCTACCTGCCGGCGCTCTATGTCGCCGGCGCCGCCTGCGTGATCGCCGCCGCTCTCGCGCTCACCATCGGGCCGCGACGCGCCCAGGGGCTCGCGACGGCCTGAGCGGGGCCGGGCCAGTCTAGCGCCCAGCGGCGCCCGTGGCGGTCGAGCGGTGTGCGGCCCTCCCGTGGCGCCCGAATAATGACAATAAGGAAGCCGCGATCGACTGGAACCGGATCGAGGGAAATTGGAAGCAGGGGCGCGGCCAAACAGCGGTTGGGGAAGACTGACCGGCGACGATCTCGCTTAGATCGCCGGCAGCGAGACAAGCTCGAAAGGATCATTCAGGACCGATACGGAATCGCCCGCGATTCCAGAACAAGGTCGTCGGCGAACGAAACCGAGCCGGACAGGGAAATCGCGAAAGCGCGCAAATTTCTGGTTTCCGCAAGCAGCTCGCCCCTGAAGCTAGGGGTTGGGGTCATCGTCACCGCTTTTCGGATCGGGAACCCGATCCTCGGTCTCGAGGCGAGCCAGCAATTCCGTGAGCCTTTCCGGCAGCGGCGCCGAAACGAGATCGGCGTAGTGGGCTTCAAGGGCGCGATGGAGGGCTTTGAGGGCCTTCGGTCCGGGCTCGGCGAGATTTCGCGCGCTTTTGCGTATGCGGGTCATGGGAACGCGCCCCAACTGGCTGGTTACTCTGGGAAACGAGTTTCATTGCGCCCAGACTGATGAGTTAACCAACCTTACATCATCATCAACTTTATGACACGCCGCGTCTGGAAAACCCGAGAGCGGCCGAAATGACGCACAGGATGAGAGCCACAACGAACACGATCTTCGCCGCAGCGAACGCGGTTCCCGCGACGACGCCGAAGCCGAGCGCGCCCGCGATCAGGGCAATGACAAGAAAGGCGATCGCCCAGCTGAACATGATGTCCTCCTGCTGCTGTCAGCCCTAAACGCGCGGGTTCGTCGTGGGTTCCATCGCGGCGGAACAATCGCCGCAGAAGGTTGGCTTCGCCCGCTACGGCTGAAGGCTCGCCGATTGAAGCTCAAAACTTGCCGCGAGTTCGCCGCGCCCGGAATCGAATCCGGCCGTCAGGCGATAGGCGCCGGGCTCGATACGCCAGCGCCGCGCCGCCTCGTCGAAGGTCGCGAGCAGGCGCGGATCGATCGAGACCGTGACCCGCTGGTCTTGGCCGGGCTTGAGGTCGGCTCTGTCCCACCCCACGAGGCGGAGCGGAATGTTCGCCGCGTTCGGCCCCGACAGATAGAATTGCGGAGTAGCCGTCCCGGCCCGCTCGCCTGCATTGCGCACCGTGACGCTGGCCACGACGTTGACGCCGTTCACGCTGACGGCGAGGCCGCTCAGGTCGAATGTCGTATAGGAGAGCCCGAAGCCGAAGGGAAACAGCGGCCGCTCCTCCCGCTCGACGAACCATTTGTAGCCGACCGCGGCGCCCTCGTCGTAGGTTGCGGTGAAGATCGCGCCGTAATGTCCGCCTCGGCCGACAGGCCCGGTGGGCGCGCCGTTCGGATCGCCCTGGACCTTCGGATGGGGCAATTGGGCCTCGCTGACCGGAAAGGTGACCGGCAGGCGCCCCGACGGATTGACGGCGCCGGAGAGGACTTCGGCGATCGCCTCGGCGCCCATCTCGCCCGGATACCAGGCTTCGAGAACGGCGGCCGTCCGGTCGAGCCACGGCATGCGCACCGGCCCACCCGTTTCGAGGACGACCATTGTGCGCGGATTGGCGCGCGCGACGGCGTCGATCAGCCGGTCCTGTCCGCCCGGCAGTTCGAGGCTTGGCGCATCGGCGGTTTCGGTCTTCCACTGGTCGGCGAACACAATCGCCGCATCGGCTTGCGCCGCCGCCTTCGCGGCTCGCGCGGGCGACGATCCGTCATCGAAGTCCACGCGCGCGCCCGGAAACTGGCGCCGGATCGCTTCCAGCGGCGCGCCGGGATCGAAAATCATCGCCCGGTTCTCGCCGATCTGGACTTTGGCCGCGATCCCTCCGCGCGGGACGACCTGCGACGAGCCGCCGCCTGAAAGGACGCCGCGATCGGCGTCACCGCCGATCACCACCAGCCGGCGGACGCCGGGGGAGAGCGGCAGCAAGCCCTGGTTCCTGAGCAGAACCGTTCCTTCGCGCGCAATGGCGAGCGCGGTCTTGTCGCTCGAAGCGAAGTCGACGGGGTCTGAGCGCTCTTGATTGTCGGCGAGGCCGTGGGCGAAGATCGAGGTCAGGATTCGTCGCGCCATGTCGTCGAGGCGGCCCTTGGGGACTTCGCCCTCGGCGATGGCTTGCGCGAGGGGCCTTCCGAAGAAGTTCTGCGTGTCCAGCTGCTCGCCCGATTCCTGATCGAGCCCGGCCATCGCCGCGCGGATTGTCGAATGGACCGCGCCCCAGTCGGACATCACGAAGTAAGGGTAGCGCCAGTCGGTCTTGAGAACCTGGTTGAGGAGCCAGTCGTTTTCGCATGAGTAGCGTCCGTTCACCTGGTTGTAGGCGCACATCGCCGCGCCCGGGCGCCCACGCTCGATCGCGATCTCGAAGGCGAGCAGGTCCGATTCGCGCATCGCCCCCCTGTCGATGCGCGCGTCGAGCACGACCCGGTCGGTTTCCTGCGCGTTGAGGGCGAAATGCTTGATGGTCGAAATGATATGGCGGCTTTGCGCGCCGCCGATCACGGCGCCCGCCATCTCTCCGGTGAGCAGCGGGTCCTCCGAGAAATATTCGAAATTGCGCCCGCCGCGCGGATCGCGAATGAGATTGGCGGCGCCGCCGAGAAGGACGTTGAAGCCCTTCGCTCGCGCTTCCCCTCCGACCGCCTGACCCTGACGCCGCGCGAGCGGCGTATCCCAGGTCGAGGCCAGCGAAAGATCGGACGGCATGGCCGCCGCCTCATCGCCGGGACGGACATTGCCCGGGTTGGCGACCCCGAGTTCGGCGTCCGTCTCCTGGAGCGCGGGAACGCCGAGGCGGGGTATCCCCGGGACGTAGCCTGCCGAGCCGATCGATCCGGCCGGCTTCCCTTCGCCCCCCCAGCGGGCCGCGATCACGCCGTGGACGAGCGAGAGCTTCTCCTCGTCGGTCATTTGCTGGAGCGCTATTTGCGCGCGCCGGGCTGGAGGCAGGGGAGGATTGCTCGACCGCCGCTCCTCAGCCCCGGCGGC
>DATGHB010000458.1:0-2564 GCA_035308265.1 Roseiarcus sp. | reverse complement strand
GAGAAATCGAGCCTGGCGAAGTCCCTGTTGTTGAGAAGCGCGTTGAAGAGCGTGTTGACGCCGGGAAGCGCGGTGAACGGCGTCGCTCGCAACGCCTTGACGAGGGAGGGAATGTCGCGCGGATTGGCGATCATGAGATTGGAGGCGCCGATCATCAGCGGCACGAAGCCGTTCACCTGCAGCGCGAACACATGATAGAGTGGGAGCGCCGCGACGAAGGTTTCGCCCTCCGGCCCGATCACGGGAGCGAGCCACGCGTGCATCTGGCGCAGGTTCGCGATCATGTTGCGATGGGTCAGCATCGCCCCCTTCGGCACGCCGGTGGTCCCGCCGGTATATTGAAGAAAGGCGATGGCCTCGGGCTTGACGACGGGCGCCGTGAACGGGCGCCGGGCGCCGTCTTTGAGCGCGCGATTGAAGCCGACAGCTTGGGGCAGGCGGAAGGCGGGAACGACCCGGCGGACATGGCGCAGGACCACATTGACCAGCGGCCCCTTGGCGCCCCCCAGAAGGTCGCCGGCGCCGGTGACGATGACGGCCCGGACCTCAGTTCCCTCTATCGCCTTTTCCACCGTCGAGGCGAAGTTCGCCAACACCACGATCGCCTCGGCGCCGGAATCGGCGAGCTGGTGGTGAAGCTCGCGCGGCGAGTAGAGCGGGTTGCAATTGACGACCACATAGCCCGCCCTCAAGCTCCCGAACGCGGCGACTGGATATTGCAGGAGGTTCGGCATCATCAACGCCACGCGGGCGCCCTGGGAAAGGCCTACGACATTTTGCAGGTAGCTCGCGAAAGCGCGCGACTTGAGATCGAGCTCGCCATAGGACATCGCCCTGCCCATGCTGACGAAGGCGGCGCGCGCTCGGAACTTCTCGAGGCTCGATGTGATGAAATCGCCGAGTGAGCCGACCGCGCTCAGGTCGATCTCGGCCGGCACGCCCTCGGGATAGGACTTGAGCCAGATGCGGTCCATGGGATCCCCGTTGCCCGCGCATCCCGCGCCCTAGAGAATGGCGCGTTTAGCCGACGCCGTCATCGCGAGCGAGGAGGGGGGAGCCCGGATTTCGCAACGGCCTTCGTCCCGCGCGGCTCGACCTCGCGACTAGAGCAGCGCCTTCTTGGGGTCGCCGACCATGAATTCCCGCATCTTGGGGTCCACCGCATTCATGAGATCGCGAATGAACTTGTCCTGAATTTTGAAGCTCTTTTCAGGCGCGATGCCGATGGTCGAGACCCGGAACAGGGCGCCGTCGGGCACCCATCCCCTTAAGCCGTATCCGAGCTTCAGGACCTGGCGGGCCCAGTTGCTGTTCGAATTGTCGTAGCCAATGCGCATCCAGTAGCTGATCGGCTCGATCCGGTCCTCGCGCTGGGCGACAAGCCTCGTCACCTTGAGCGGCGGCGCCGAAGGGGAATAATCGAGCTTGAACGAATGCGTCCGCGAGACGCGGAAGCCCTGCGCCGTGTAGCAAACTTCCGGATGATGCAATTGCAGCCGGTCGCTCTGGCTCTCGCCATAGGCGACCATCAGCATCACCACATTCCCGTCAGGATCGACAAACCCGCGCGAGGCCTCCTGATTGTAAATCTCGCGCTCGAGCGAGTCGGGCGGCGCCGGCGCGACGACGTTGAGCCCCTCGACCGGCCTCCAGTCGCCGAACTGGGTCGGAAGATGCTTGTCGATATCGAACACGTCGTGGGTGCGCGCCATCAGCTTGTGGGGCGTGATCGCGACCGCGAGCGCCATCGCGCCCAGCATCGCCACGCAGGCGAGGAAAATATGGGTTGAACGCGCCATGACGAGGCTCCGGCCCGCGCGAACCCCGCGCGGCGCATGTGAACATAGGCGCTCGCTTCGCTCCGCGCAACGCTCGGGGCGGGGCCCCGCGTCGAAACAGGGGTTGCCGGACGAGCGGAATTGGGGTCGAAGGAGACGAGCCTTCGGGCCAGTCCCGATGAAAGGTTGAGGCCAAAAGATGACCAGCGAGGACCTTCTCGAACGCTTGGGTCTCACCGCGGCGGAGCTTCGCGGCGGCGGGCTCGCCGTCCGCTCGCCGATCGACGGCGCCGGGATCGCGCGGGTGAAAGAGACGCCGGCCTCCGACATGCCGGCGATCCTTGAACAGGCCCATAGCGCCTTCCTCGCCTGGCGCGAGGTTCCCCCGCCCAGGCGCGGCGAGCTCGTGCGCCTGCTCGGCGAGGAGTTGCGCGCCGCGAAAGAGGCGCTCGGCGCGCTGGTCACGCTCGAAGTCGGCAAGATCGTCTCCGAGGGCCTCGGCGAAGTCCAGGAGATGATCGACATCTGCGATTTCGCGGTCGGCCTGTCGCGGCAGTTGCACGGGCTCGCCATCGCCTCCGAGCGCCCCGGCCATCGCATGAGCGAGACCTGGCGCCCGATGGGGCCATGCGCGATCATCTCCGCCTTCAATTTCCCGGTCGCGGTGTGGTCGTGGAACGCGGCGCTGGCGCTGGTCTGCGGCGATCCGGTAATCTGGAAGCCGTCGGAGAAGACGCCGCTCTCGGCGCTGGCGACGATGAAGATTCTCGCGCGCGCCATTGAGCG
>DATGHB010000457.1:0-3572 GCA_035308265.1 Roseiarcus sp. | reverse complement strand
TGGCGCCCGATCCCCTGCTCGCGGATGTCGCGCGCCTCCAGCGACCACAAGGCCCGCGCCAGCGCTTCGCCAGCCAGCGACTGGCCGAGCGGACCCGGAAACATGGCGGGAAAGAGAGTCAGAATGGTGCAGGCGAACATCTCGGCCCTCAGCGGCGAGCCCCTTCAGGCTTATAGCCGATCAGGCCAGCGTCGCGCGCCGTGGCAGACGCGCATCACTTCGATCATTCCGCCGTGCAACCGACAGGGGACAATATAGGGCGTGCGGGCGACGACGAGCTCACGCGTTCCCGGCACGCGCCCCGGCCTGCCGACATCGGGATTGGCCGGGATCATCGTTTCGACGGCGTCGATGATGCGCAAAGTGATCTTTCGGGCTGCAGCGGGATCGTTTTTCTCGATAGAGGCTTGGATCGCGCGAAGATCGTTAATTGCTCGTCGCGTTCAGAAGAGCCTCACGATGCGCCGGGCGGCTTGAGTACATCCTTCGATCCCCAAGACTCGACCCAACGGCGTACATCTTCATGCTCGAATCGTTCGCCGCGTTCGAGATCCTCGATCGCCGCTTTGATCCCCGCAATCTGCCATTCGTTGATAGCAAGATATTCCGAGAGCGCCTCCTCCGCCAGCGAGGATTGGCTGCGCCCCGTGGAGCGGGCAAGCGCTTCTAGCCGTCCCTGATCGTCCTCGGCGACCCGGATTGTCAAAGTGGCTGACGGCACGACAACTCTCCTCGGCGCGCCTTCCCCTGGGGGCCCACCTTATTCGCTCACACCTGCAGGATCGAGTTGAAATCGAAATTCTCGTTCGGCGGATTCTGGCCGACCCTGACCGTCTTGTCGTCAGGGAAATGATACGGGGGCACCGGAAGGTTGTAGGGCGCCGGAACGCCCTGGAACACCCGCCCCGCCAGATCGTATTTCGAGCCGTGGCACGGGCAGAAGAAGCCGCCCGGCCAGTCGGGCGCGGGATCGGTCGCATTGGGTTGCGGCTTAAACAGCGGAATGCAGCCGAGATGGGTGCACACGCCGACCAGAACGAGGATCTCCGGCTTGATCGACCGGCTCCAGTTCGCGGCGTAGGTCGGCTGCTGCAGGTTCTCGGAGTTGGGGTCGCGCAACTGTGAGAGGAGCTTCGGATCCTTCAGTTCCTTAAGCGCCGGCTCAGCCCGCTTGACCACGAACACCGGCCGCGCCGCCCACAGCGTCACCACCCGCTGGCCCGGCTGAAGCTGGCTGATGTCGATATCGACCGGACCGGCCGCAGCGATGGTGGCGGCATCCGGATTCATCTGGTCGATGAAGGGCCAGAGCGTCGTTAAGACCCCAACCGTGGCCAGCGATCCAGTAGCCAGGAACAGGAAATCCCGCTTGGTGACCGAGGCGCCTCCGTGGCCGTCGGAAGTCGAACTCATCGTCATGCAGCAGGTCTCCAAAACCAACGGCGCCGAAAGCATCCCGCGGCGCGCACGCGACCCCGTGTCTATCCGGCCGTCGCCCCGTTCGCAACCATCCATTGATCAGGGGCGCCGGTCTTCGTCCTCGACTTCATGCGGCCGATCGATGACGATCCGCCCGGCGTCGAAATCGATTGCCGGCGCGACGCGCCTGGTGAACGGCAGGAGCAGGGTTTCGCCGCCGTCCGCCGGCGCGATCTCCAGAATGTCGCCGGCGCCGAAGTTCATGAGCGCGACGACGCGGCCGAGCTGCGCTCCGTCCGTGCCGAAAGCTTCAAGCCCGACGAGATCGTCAAGGTAGAACTCGTTCTCGCTCGGGCTCGGCAACTGGTCGCGCCGGGCGAAGATCTCGACCCCGTTCAGCGCCTTGGCGCCCTCGCGGGTCGAAACGCCGGCAAGGCGCGCGACCACCATGTCGTTCTTCAGCGGGCGCACGGATTCAAACATGAATTTGCGCGCGCGATCCTTGTCGGTGAGCGGCCCGTACGCGCCGATGGCGTTCGGATTGCCGGTCAGCGATTTGACCCGGATCTCGCCGCGCACCCCCCGCGGCGCGCCGAACACGCCCATCAGGATCAGGCGATCGGGCGCGCGCAAGCCGCCTCAACCCGCAGTCAGGCGGCGGGCGCTTCGGCGGCCTTGGCGGCCGCGGCCTCAGCCGCCGCGGCGCGCTCCTGCGCCTTCTTGCGCGGCTTGGCCTTTTCCGGATTCAAGCGCGCCTCGCGCTTGGCAAGGCCGAGGCCGTCGAGCAGGCGCAGCACGCGGTCGGTCGGCTGAGCGCCCTTGGCGAGCCAGGCCCTGGCCTTCTCCTGATCGAGCGCAAGGCGGCTCGCGTCGTCCTTGGCCTTCATCGGATCGAAGGTGCCGATCTTCTCGACGAAGCGGCCATCGCGCGGCGCGCGGGCGTCGGCGACAACGATGCGATAGAACGGGCGCTTCTTCGCGCCGGCGCGGGAGAGGCGTATTTTCAGGGACATTTCGTTTTCCTTTCAGATGGAGTTCCTCCCCTCTCCCATTCGGGAGAGGGGTCAGGGGTGAGGGTCACTTCTTCTTCCCCCCGAAAGGGTTGAAACCCCCACCGAGGCCGGGCAGCTTGCCCGCGCCGCCGAGGCCGGGGAATTGGGGGGGCAGGTTGAAGGCGCCGGGCGGCGGAGCGACGGGAATGGCCGGCGGTCCGGAGGGAAGTCCGGCGCCGCCCATCTGCTTCTGCATCGCCTCGATCTCGTCGGGCGTCGGCATCGGCATGCCGCCGCCCAGGCCCATCATCTGTCCGAGCTTGCCCATCACGCCGCGTTTGCCGCCCCCGCCCATCGCCTTCATCATGTCGGCCATCTGGCGGTGTTGCTTGAGCAGCCGGTTGACGTACTCGACCGTGACGCCCGAGCCGGCGGCGATGCGCTTTTTGCGCGAGGCTTTCAGGAGGTCCGGGTTGCGACGCTCCTTGGGCGTCATCGAGGAGATGATGGCGCGCTGGCGCTTGATGAACTTCTCGTCGAGATTGGCGGAGGCGAGCTGATCCTTCATCTTGGCCACCCCCGGCAGCATCCCCATGATGCCGCCCATGCCGCCGAGCTTCTCGATTTGCGCCAATTGCTCCGAGAGGTCGTTGAGATCGAACACCCCCTTGCGCAGCTTCTCGGCCATTTTGGCCGCCTGCGCCGCGTCGATGTTTTGCGCCGCCTTCTCGACCAGGCTCACGATGTCGCCCATGCCGAGGATGCGATCGGCGAGGCGGGCGGGATGGAAATCCTCGATCGCGTCCATCTTTTCGCCGACGCCGAGGAGCTTGATCGGCTTGCCGGTGATCGCGCGCATCGACAGCGCCGCGCCGCCGCGGCTGTCGCCGTCCATGCGGGTCAGCACGATGCCCGTGAGGCCCACCCGCTCGTTGAAGTTCTTGGCCAGGTTGACGGCGTCCTGGCCGGTCAGCGCGTCGGCCACCAGCAGGATCTCGTGTGGGCGCGCGGCGTCGCGGATGTCGGCCATCTCCGCCATCAACGGCTCGTCGATATGGGTGCGGCCCGCGGTGTCGAGGATGACGACGTCATAGCCCTCGAGCCGCGCGGCGGTCTCGGCGCGCCTGGCGATCGCGACCGGCTCCTCGCCGAATACGATCG
>DATGHB010000456.1:0-3189 GCA_035308265.1 Roseiarcus sp. | reverse complement strand
GAGCGCGCCGGAACGCCGAATTCCGCCGCACGGGCTTCCGCCGCCTTGGGATTGGCGTCGGCGAGCGCGACGATGTTGAGGATCGGGAACTTTCTCGCCGCGGTCAGATAGGCGGCGCTGATGTTCCCGCAACCGACGACGCCGATTCCGACCGGCTGCATCACGATTCTCCGAGAGGCGGTGAAAGCGCTTCACGAATCGGCGCCGGTCCCGTCGTGCCCCACGGCGCGCCGTACAGATCACGCAGCGTCATCGCCGCTGCGCCCTGCACCCAGTTTCCATCGCTCCATTCGCGAACGATGATCTCGGAAACGTCCGCGAGGCTCGCGGGCAGGAGAGCGGCGACGGCGTTGCGCAGCGGCTCGATGAAATGGTCGCTGGTCGCCATGGCGCGCCCGGAAATGATCACCTTCGGCGGCGCAAACAGCGTGATGAGGCTGGCGACGGCGAAGCCCAGCGCCTCCCCCGCGGCAGCGAGCACACGGGCGCACCGCTTGTCTCCGGCGGCGGCGCGCTTCAACAGCAGCGCCATCGCGCGTCCCTGATGAAGCCTCGAGTCCGCGTCGCCCCCGCGCAGCAGCGCCTCGGCTTCGATCGACACGGACGCTTCAGAGGCGACGTCGGCGAGCCGCCCGCCCCCGTTCAAAGGGCGGACCATCAGATCGCCGAGGTCGGGGCTGAGGCCATTCGCGCCGCGAAACAAGTCGCCGTTGTGAAGAATGCCGAGGCCAAGGCTGCGCTCGACGTTGACGACAAGGAAGTCGTTGAGGCCGCGCGCCTGTCCGAACCAGTGCTCGGCCAGGGTGACGAGATTGACGTCGCTGTCGATCGAGGCGGGCACGCCGAGGCGATGGCTGAGATCGGCGCCGAACGGGACATCGCGCTCCTGAAGAATCGGGCTTTGCCGGCAGACGCCCGCCGCCCGCTCGACGACGCCCGGAAGGCCGACGCAGACGCCCGAGATGTGAGCAATGTCGAGACCCGCATCGCCGACGCATCGGCGCACGCCGTCTTCGACCAGGTCGGCGATGACCGACGCGGTCTGACGGTCGATGCGGATCGGCAGCGCGAGCGAGCGCAGGATGTCGCCGCAGAAATTCGTCACCCCGACCGTGATCTGGTCGTGAGCGAGCTTGACGCCGACCACATGGGCCGCGTCGGGATTGAGCTTGAGCATGACGCGCGGCCGGCCGCGCCCCGCATCGCGAACCGCCCCGAGTTGCAACGGGATGATGAGCCGATCGTCGAGCAGCGCCGCCGTGATCGCCGAGACCGTTGTGGGGCTCAGTTCCGTCAATTGCGAGATTTCGACCCGCGAGAGAGGACCGAAGCGGCGGATCGCGTCCATGACATAGAAGCGATTGATCGCCCGCATGAGTTCCGGGTCGGCGGTCTTCATCGGTCCTTGAGCGTTCCGCTTCCGGCGCTTTTATTCGCGAGCCGGAATTAATTCCATCCGCCGCCCGGCCTGTCAACCGCGATCGCCCATGTTCCCCGTAGGTCTTACGAGGGGCGGCTTGACAGCGCCGAGGAGTCGCGACAGATTTAATTTGTATCTCGGAGAAAAAGAACAATCGCCGGGGCACGCCGTCCAAGTGGGAGGAGACCATGGGTTTTCGTCATTTCGCCATCGCGGCCGCCTGCTTGGCCGCCCTGACGGTCCCGGCGCTCGCCGCCGACAAGACCATCACCGTCCTCCATGTGAGCGACAACGCCGCCCAGAAGGCGATCTGGGACCAGATCGCTAACGATTACAACGCCGAACACAAGGGGGTGAAGGTCCAGTTCAAGTATCTGGAGAACGAGGCCTTCAAGGCGAAGCTGCCCACCATGCTGCAGTCCGAGGATTCGCGCCCCGAGCTCTTTTACAGCTGGGGCGGCGGCGTCATGCAAGCGCAGGACAAGGCCGGCTTCCTGAAGGACATCACCAAGGACGTCGCCTCTTGGGAGTCCGAACTCTCCCCGACCGCGGTTGACGCGTTCAAGGTCGACGGAAAAGTCGTCGGCGTGCCGTTCGAGGTGGGCGAGGTTGTCTTCTATTACAACAAGAAGCTGTTCGAGAAGGCCGGCGTGAAGGCCGAAGACATCAAGACCTGGGACGACTTCCTTGGCGCGGTGAAGAAGCTGAAGGCGGCCGGCATCACGCCGCTCGACGTCGGCGCGGGCGAGAAATGGCCGATGCACTTCTACTATTCCTATCTCGTTATGCGAATCGGCGGCGAAAATGCGCTCGCTGACGCCAAGGCGGGAAAGAATGGCGGCTTCAAGAACGAGACCTTCGTCGAGGCCGGCAAGCGCCTGCGCGAACTCGCCGCGCTCGAGCCGTTCCAGCCCGGCTATCTCTCGACCTCCCACGCGCAGTCGGCGGGCATCTTCGGCGACGGCAAGGCTGCGATGGACCTGATGGGCCAGTGGCTGCTCGGCATGCAGGCGCCGAATTCGACCAGCGGCAAGGGCCTGGCCGAGGAGGACATCGGCATCCTGTCGTTCCCGGTCGTCCCGGGGGGCAAGGGCAAGGCGACCGACACGCTCGGCGGGATCAACGGCTGGCTGGTGAGCAAGTCCGCGCCGCCCGAGGCCGTCGACTTCCTCAAGTTCTTCAGCCAGGAGAAATACGCCAAGGAGGCGGCGGCGAAGGCCGCCTACATCCCGGTCGTCAAGGGCGCGGAGAGCGCGTTTACCGATCCCCTGTTCAAGCGTCTGGCCGCTGATCTCGCCAAGACCACCTACCACCAGAACTACTTCGATCAGGATCTCGGCCCCTCCGTCGGACGAGTCATCAACGACATCTCGGTGTCGGTTGCGGCGGGCCAGATGACCCCGGAGGCCGCCGCCGCCGCGATTCAGGAGGCGGCCGAGCAGCAGTAGGCTTGAGTTGACGTGAATCGACCCGAGAGCGCCCCGCCGGGGATGCCGGCGGGGCCTGAAACGGGCTGCCGGGGCCTCGCCCCTTGACCGCGGCGGCGACGGCCGAAGCCCAGCCGGCGGCGGCCTATGTCGAACCGCGCCGGCGCACGACCCTCAACGGCTGGGCGGTCGTCATGGTCTTTCTGCCGCCCGCGCTGCTTCTGTTCACGGTGTTTGTCGCGCTGCCGATGGCGGAAGCGGGCTGGTACAGCTTCTTCAACTGGAACGGCTATGGGCGGCCTGAGAAATTCATCGGCCTCAAGAACTACGGCTACCTGATCG
>DATGHB010000455.1:0-8604 GCA_035308265.1 Roseiarcus sp. | reverse complement strand
CGGGAACGCTGGTCGCGCGCGAGGAAGCCCAGGTCGCGGCCCGCATCGACGGCCTCGCCATCGTCGAGCTCGACGCCGAGGATGGCGATCACGTACGCCAAGGCCAGGTTCTCGCCCGCCTCGATCGCAGCCAGCTCGACGCGCAGCTCGCCCAGAATGATGCGGCGACCACCCGCGCCGATGCGGCGGTTGATCAGGCGCGAAGCACGATCGCGGAGACTCAGGCGCAGCTGCAGTTCGCGAGCAGCGATTTCGACCGCGCGCGCAAACTGGGCGATGGCGTGATGGCTGCTTCGACCATCCAGCAGCGCGAGACGGCGATGAAGACGGCTGAGGCCCAATTGTCCGCCGCGCAATTTGCGCTCGGCGTCGCTGAGGCCGACCGCAAGAGCCGCGACGCGGAGCGGCAGGAGCTTCTGGTGCGGATCGACCGCACGGAGGTCAAGGCGCCGGTCGCCGGCATCGTCAGCCGCCGGTCGGCCAGGCTCGGCGCCGCGGCCTCTTCGTCTGGCGAACCGCTGTTCCGCATCATCGAGGACGGAGCGGTCGATCTCGAGGCCGACGTGCCCGAGCAGCTTCTGGCGAAGCTCGCCGCCGGCATGAGGGCTGAATTGAAGCTGCCGGGGGTCGATGAGCCCGTCGCGGGCCGGGTCCGCCTCGTCAATCAGGAGGTCGACAAGGCGAGCCGCACCGGCAAGGTGAGGATCGCGCTCGAGGATGTTTCGCACGCGCATGTCGGCGCCTTCGCGTCAGGGCAGGTCGAGCTCGCCCGTCGCGAGGGGGTGGGCGTCCCCGCGACCGCCTTGCAGCGGGAGAGCGACGAGGCGCGCCTCGATGTCGTCAGCGGCGGCAAGGTCGAGGCGCGGAAAGTGAAGGCGGGCATCGCCGAGGGCGATTGGGTGGAGATCCTTTCGGGGGTCGCCGCGGGCGAAAGCGTGGTGGCGCGCGCCGCTGCTTTCCTGCGCCCCGGCGACCGGGTGCGCCCGACGCCCGACGCGACCGCAGCCAACGGGTAGGAGGCGAGAAGCATGCGCCTCAACGTCTCCGCCTGGTCGATCCGCAAGCCCATTCCTGCGATCGTCGCCTTCGTGGTCCTGACGATTCTCGGCCTCGTCAGCTTCCGGACGATGTCGATCACCCGCTTTCCCAATATCGACATCCCGATCGTCCAGGTGCTCATCACCCAGTCGGGCGCGGCGCCCTCCGAGCTCGAGTCGCAGGTGACGAAGAAGGTCGAGGACGCCGTCGCCAGTGTCAGCGGCGTCTGGCACATCGCCTCGACCGTCACCGACGGGTCTTCGTCGACCATCATTCAGTTCACGGTCGGGTCGGTCGACATCGACCGCGCGCTGAACGACGTGAAGGATCAGATCGCCAAGATCCGGACCGACCTGCCGCGCACCATCGACGAGCCGGTGATCAGCCGCGTCGATATCGAGGGCCTGCCGATCGTCACTTACGCCGCCTCGGCGCGAGGGCTGTCGGTCGAGCAATTGTCGTGGTTCATCGACGACAAGGTCGCCCGCGACCTGCAAGGCGTCCATGGCGTCGGCGAGGTCAAGCGGTTCGGCGGGGTCGATCGCGAGATCCGGGTCGCGCTCGATCCGGAGAAGCTGCTTGCGCTCGGCGTCACCGCGGCGGCGGTCAACGAGCAGGTCAGGGCCGACAATGTCGATCTCGGCGGCGGCCGCGGCGAGCTCGGCGGCCAGGAGCAGGCGATCCGCACCCTTGCCGGCGCGCGCAAGCTGGAAGACCTCGCCGCGTTGCCGATCGCCCTCCCGGGCGGGCGCCGGGTCCGGCTCGACGAACTGGCGACCGTCACCGACGGGGCGGCGGAACCCCGCACCTTCACCCGCCTGTTCGATGAGCCGATCGTCGCCTTCGGCGTGACCCGCGCCAAGGGCGCAAGCGACGTCACCGTCGACGGGCTGATCGCGAAGCGGCTGCAAAAGATCGAAGCCGAGCATCCGGAGGTGAAATTCACCAAGGTCGACACCCAGGTCGACAGCGAGGTCGGCAATTATCATTCGACCATGGAGACCCTGATCGAGGGCGCGGCTCTGGCCGTCGTCGTGGTGTTCATCTTCCTGCGCGATTTGCGCGCGACGCTGGTCACTGCGGTCGCGCTGCCGCTCTCGGTCATTCCGAGCTTCTGGGCGATGGACGCGATCGGCTTCTCGCTCAACCTGGTGACCCTGCTCGCCATTACGCTGGTGACCGGCATCCTGGTCGACGACGCGATCGTCGAGATCGAGAACATCGTCCGCCACATGCGGATGGGCAAATCCGCCTATCGCGCCTCGCTCGAGGCGGCCGACGAGATCGGGCTTGCGGTGATCGCCATTTCGCTGTCGATCGCCGCGATCTTCTCGCCGGTGAGCTTCATGGGCGGGATCGCGGGCCAATATTTCCGCCAGTTCGGCCTGACGGTGGCGATCGCGGTCATGTTCTCGCTTCTCGTCGCGCGCTTCGTGACGCCGGTGATCGCCGCCTATTTCCTGCGCGCGCCGCACAATGAGGTTCATCGGGACGGCGCCTTCATGCGCGCCTATACCCGGCTCGTGCGCGCCTCGCTCCGCCACCGCTGGATAACCCTCACCGCCGGCGCGGTGATCTTCGCTTTGTCGCTCTGGTCGACGCAGCTCCTGCCGTCCGGATTCATTCCGGCCGACGACTACGGCCGCGCGCTTCTGGCGATCGAGCTGCCGCCGGGCTCGCGGCTCGACGACACCGATCGCGTCAGCCGTGCGATTTCGGAAAAATTGCGCGCCATGCCCGAGGTCCGTTCGGCGCTCATTTTCGGCGGCAAGATCCTGGGCGGCACGGACGACGAGCCGCGCAAGGCGACGATCATCATCAATTTCGTTCACAAATCGAAGCGCGAGGCGACGCAAAAGGACTTGCAGCTCAGAATCGGCGCGATGCTCGCCGACCAGCCGGACATCCGCTTCTGGTTCCTCAAGGACAATGGCCAGCGCGACCTGCAGCTCATCATCGCCGGCCCCGACATCAAGGTCATCAACGACACGGCGAACCAGATCGCCAGCGAAATGCGCTCGATCCCGGTGATCGAAAATCCGATTTCGACCGCGGAGCTCGAGCGACCGGAATTGCGCATCACCCCCAAACGTCACGTCGCGGCCGATCTCGGGGTCTCGACCGAGGCTTTGTCCGACACGATCCGGGTCGCCACGCTCGGCGACATCGACGCCAACCTCGCCAAGTTCAACGCCGGCGACCGGCTGATCCCGATCCGGGTCGAGCTCGACCAGGCGGCGCGAGCGCGGGTTGGGCTGTTGCAGAATCTTCGCGTGCCGACCGGCGGCGGCGGGACGACGCCGCTCGCCGCGGTCGCCGACTTCTCGGTCGCCCATGGGCCGACCGCGATCAACCGCTACGACCGCACCCGGCGGGTGACGATCGAGGGCGATCTGCGCGGCGACGCCGCGCTCGGCGCGGCGGTCGCGGCGATCCGCGCGCTTCCGGCCGCAAGACATTTGCCTCCGGGCGTCGAAATTCGCGAGACCGGCGACGTCGAGATCATGAGCGAGGTGTTCGCCTCCTTCGCCGCCGCGATGGGGGCGGGCCTGATGATGGTCTATGGGCTCCTGGTGCTGCTATTCGGCAGCTTCCTGCAGCCGGTCACCATTCTGATCTCGCTGCCGCTGTCGATCGGGGGCGCGATCATCGCGCTCCTCATCACCCACAAGGCGATGTCGATGCCGGTGGTGATCGGCATTCTGATGCTGATGGGCATCGTCACCAAGAACGCGATCATGCTGGTCGATTTCGCGGTCGAGGAGATCGGCGGCGGGACGCCGCGCGCGCAGGCTCTGGTGGAGGCCGGCCGCAAGCGCGCGCGGCCGATCGTGATGACCACCATCGCGATGGCGGCGGGCATGTTCCCGTCGGCCCTGGGCCTGGGCGACGGCGGCGGCTTCCGCTCGCCGATGGCGATCGCGGTGATCGGCGGCCTCATCATGTCGACCATGCTGTCGCTGGTGTTCGTGCCGGCGGTGTTCACGGTCATGGACGATGTCGGCCGCTTCGCCTGGCGCCTGGTGAGCCGCTTCGTTGGCGAAGCGGACGAGCATGAGGCCCCTCCGCGCGCCGCGCCGCCGTCCGCGGCCATCCGGCCGCGCCCCGCCTCCGAGATTTCGGTCGCGGCGGAATAGGCGAACCGGCTGGCGCCGGCCTTCGTGGTGTGACGCCCGCCAACCGAACAGACCGAAGACGGCGACAGGAGGGCCGCGACAGCCGGCTTTCACCGGCGGAGCGCCGCGTTCGGCCTCGCTGCTTGCCGTGTGACCGGGGTCACGGCACGGGATTTGCACCGGTGCTATGTTGCAACCACACAAGATTGTTGCAACTCAAAGTTGATACAATTGGAATGATCGGCTATGATGGCGAATCGGCCGCCAAAACCAAGCACAGGGGGCGTCAATGTACTCCATCCTGATTCTGATCTGCTCAACCGCGTTGTCTCACTCGGATTGTCAGTCAAAGACCGCGCTTGACGTGGCGCGCGGGCCAAAGGTCGACAATGAAATCATGTGCATAATGAATGCACAGACGATGATTGCCCGCACAGATCTCGTGCAAGGCGGCGGGGGCCAGTACATGAAGGTGGTTTGCACGCCGACCAAGAACGCCGACCAATGGATGGCGGAACTCGAGGCGCGCAAAGCCGCGATGCAGTGAGCCGGGATTCGGGCTCGAGCCGCCGATCTCCGGCTAGGATTGGCGGAGCGTGGTCGTTCGGGACGGAAAGATGGCGTTGATGACGCCGGCCTGCGCCGCGTCGATCGCCATTTTGCCGGCAAAGCCCAAGCGCCGCGCGGCCAGCGCATCGGCCCGCAGGCCCTCCTCATCGCGGGGATCGGCGAAGGCGGCGTCGATCGCCTCTGCGCCCGCGGAGGTCGCGGCGAGGAGCGTCAGGTCGCGCGCCAGGCGACAGGGGCCGGTGTACCCGCCGGATGGATCGCGGTCCGTCTCAGCGCCGATATCGGCGCTGAGGGCTTCGGCGCTCCAGGCGACGCCAATGAGTCGCGCGCTCGCGCCGCGATAAGAACCCATGGCCAACAGCGCTTGCGCCGTGTCGACGACGGCGATGATCCGCGTCGCCCCGTGGGCGAGGGCGAGATCGGCCTCGCGCACAGCGATCTTGGCGGAAAGCTGCTGGATGCTCGCGCCCCCAAAACTCCTCGGCAGCAGGATGGCGTCCGGCGCATGAGCCATCGACGCGTCGAGATCGGAATCGGTCTCGCCCGAATCGAGCGGGTTCACCCTGACGATGAGCCTGAGCCCCTCGCCTCGGCCGCGCGCTCCTTCAAGGAACCGCGCCACAATGGCCCGCGCCGCCGCCTGGTCGGATGGCTGGGCTCCGGCGAGATCGACCACGATCGCGTCCGCGCCGCTCAAGAGGGCCCCGGCGAGCCGTCTATCGTCCGCCGGGGCGATGAGGAGCGAGCGCATGGGCCGGCTCAAGCGGGCTTGCGTCGGCGGGCCAACGCAAATCCGCTTGGAGTCCTTTGATTTCGTAGGCCTTCCAGCCGGAAAGGGGTATCCACTTTTCGGCAATCCTGCTCAGGCGGTCAGCATCTCCGGCTCACGCCGGCGCATGAACGCGGTGCGGCGGCACTCGGCGATGAGCGTGCCGTCCTGCTTGAAGGCGCGGTGGCGGAACTCGACCAACCCCGCGTCGGGGCGCGATTTGGAGGCGCGGACGCCGATCACCTCCGTTTCGGCGCGAACCGTGTCGCCTTCGAACAGCGGCGCCGGAAAGATCACATCCGTCATGCCGAGATTGGCGATGGTCGTGCCGACCGTGGTGTCGTTGACGGAAATGCCGATCATTAGGCCCAGCGTGAACAGCGAATTCATCAGCGGCCGGCCCCATTCGGTTTCGGTCGCGCAAAAATGCGCGTCGATATGGAGGGGCTGGGGGTTCAGCGTCATGTTGGAGAACAGCATGTTGTCCATCTGCGTGACGGTGCGGGTCAGCCGGTGGCGGAACACCTGGCCGATCGAGAAGGCCTCGAAATAGAGGCCGCCGCGCGGATGGCGAAGGAGCTCTGTCTCCATGGGCGTTCCGTTTGCAACCTTCAGTTGTTGTTAACTACGATCATGCAATCTGGGCGATCAGCGTCCACCGCCATGATGGGCGAGGGAGGGCGATGTGACCGCCAACCGACAAATCCTCGAGCTGCCGCCGCCGTCTTCCTCCAATCCGGGCGTGGCCCCGCCGGACGACCTGGCGCCGCCGGATGATTTGGCCCCGCCAGATATTGTGCGCCGATTTCTGGCCTGGGCGCAATGCGCCGACGCGGAGAGGCGCGCCGAAGGCGCGAACGCGCTCGCGCGCGCCTATCTCTACTCGGAATTGACAGCGCCCGCGCGCGCCGAGGCGGCGCTGGCGATGACGGCGCTCACCGACGATCCTTCTCTTGTGGTTCGTCGCGCGCTGGCGGACGTCTTGTGCGGCGCCAGCGAAGCGCCGCGGCCCCTGATTCTCACCCTTGCCGCGGACGTGTCGGAGGTGGCCGCGCCTGTGCTTCAGCGCTCGCCGGCGCTGACCGATGCAGACCTCGTCGCCTACGCCACGACCGCGCACGCCGGGGCTCAGACGGCGCTGGCGCGCCGGCCCAACCTGCCGCTCCAGGCCATCGCCGCGCTGGCTGAGACCGGCGAGCTCGAGGCCGTTCTCGCGCTCCTCGGCAATCTGGAGATCGACATTCCGGCGGAAACGCTCACCCGCATCCTCTCCCGCTTCATGGGCGATCCGGACGTGCGCGAGGCGCTGCTCGAGCGCCCGTCCCTGCCGGCGAGCGTGAGAGCGCGCATCGTGATGGCGCTGGCGGAGGACTTGAGCATCGAGGCGTCGCGGTGGATGCCGCGCGAGCGGGCGGAGCGCATCGCTCGCGAGACGCGCGATCAGGCGCTCTGTCTGATCGCCTCGTCATGCCGTCAAGGCGAGGGCGCGGCGCTGGTTCGCGCGCTGCGCGCGGGCGGCGCGCTGACGCCGGCCCTGCTTCTGCGGTCACTGCTTGGCGGAGACCGGGACCTGTTCGCCGAGGCGTTGGCCGACCTCTCCGGCCTGCCGCTGTCGCGCGTTAAGGCCTTCATCCGCGAGCCGCGCGGGGAAGGCTTCGCCGCGCTCGCTCATCGCGCCGGCCTGAAGAGCGGCGTCCTGCCCGCCTTCCGCGCCGCGCTCGCCGCAATCAGGACCCGCCGCGGCGAGCCTCATGAAGGGCTCGAGCTCGCGCTGGTGCAAAAGGTCATCGACGAATGCGAGCGGCTGGACAATCCCGCTCTCGCCAGGGTTCTGGCGCTGCTGTGGCGCTTCGCCGCCGAGGCGGCGAAGGCGGAAGCCGCAGAGTTCGCGCGCGAGGCCGCCTCCGCGCCGAGCCGAAGGTTGCCGCAAATCCTGGACTTCTCTCCGCTGAATGACGACGGCGAGGGCTGCGCGCCAAAGCTGATCGCGGAATTCGACTGGGCTGAAGATTCGGCGCCGCCGCTCGAGCTCGGCGCGCAAGCCTTGGAATTGACCGAGGATCGGGCGCCGCGGGTCGAATTGCCCCGCGACCGTGCCGCTCCCATCGACGACGCAGCGTAACCTCAAAGGCCGGCGGGCGCCTCGCCGGCCGGTTCGCCCATGCCCTGCCGGGCTTGCGCCATCGCGCGCCTGAGCACCGAAGGCTCCTGCGCGCCGGGGACGCCGAGGCGGCCTCCGAAAATGAAGAACGGCACGCCGCTCACCCCCATACCCTGGGCTTGCTCGATCTCCTGGCGCACGAGATCGGCGTCCGCGCCGTCCTTAAGGAGCTTCTCGACCAGCTTGGCGTCAAGGCCAAATTCGCCGGCGATTTCGATCAGCACGCCACGATCGCCAATGTCGCGGCCTTCGACGAAATAGGCCTTGAACAGCCGGTCGACGATCGTTCCCTGCATGCCGGCCGACGAGGCCCAGCGGATCAGACGGTGGGCGTCGAGCGTGTTGGGCGAGCGCTTGATCCTGTCGAAGGCGAACGGAATCCCGAGTTCGGCCCCCAGGCGCGTCAGATTGTCATGGACCGATTGCAGCCTGCCGCTCTTGCCGAATTTTCTTTCCATATATTCGGCGCGGTCCAGCCCGCCCGCGGGGATCGTCGGGTCGAGCTGATAGGGCCGCCAGCGCAGCGTGACCGGTTGCGGCTCTTCCGCCAGCGCCGCCTCGAGGCGCTTCTCGCCGACATAGCACCAGGGGCAGACGACGTCGCTGACGACGTCGATGGTCAATGGTTCGCTCTCAAAGGTCATCGCGCAACCTGAGTAAAGAGGGCCTGTCGATGCCCATCATAGCGCCGGGCCGTTCCGGAAACTCTCGCCATTTAGGACCCGAAGCTGGTGATGACAAGCGAGGGTCTACGGCGCGGCGAGCCGGTCCATCAGCGGCGCGCCGTCGAAGGTTTCAGGCTTGTCGATGACCCTCGTCTCAATACCGGTGAAATAGCGGTCGAACACGGTGGCGCGCTCATGCTGGAGCGGCGTGGGGCAATAGCAGGTTTCGGTCCAGCGCACCGTGCCGTCCGGCGCGACGCGCGCACGCTTCATCGCGGCGACGAT
>DATGHB010000454.1:0-3179 GCA_035308265.1 Roseiarcus sp. | reverse complement strand
GATATGATGAAGGAAACATACTTGCCGGAGACGGTGCCGATGTCGGCGATCACCACCGGAATATTCGCCTTCTCGGCAAGGCTCAGCACGCTCGGCGCCGTCGAGGAATCGGTCGGCGAGATCAGGATGCCGTCGACCTTGCGGGCGATCGCGTCCTGCGCGTTCTTGAGCTGCGTCGCCGCGTCGTTGTGCGAGTCATAGTCGGTGACGGTCGAGTTGTGCTTCTTCGCCTCGTCCGCGATGCCGGCGGCAAGATAGCGCCAGAAGGGCAGGTCCAGCCCTGGCGTCAGATAGGCGAAGTGGCGTTCCTTGTCTTGGGCCTGAACCGGCCCGGCCAACCCGACGGCGATAAGGGCTGCGATGACCGCGCCCAACGCTTTGCTTCTCATGTCGCTTCCTCCCGGTGTTCCGCCGCCCATGCCTCTGACCCGTCGTCAGCTTTCGCCGTGGCCCGCCCGGGCGACGCAGGGCGGCGGCGATTTCCGTTCATGCGGTCGGCTCAGGCGTCATCCTCTTGCGAGCGCCGCATGCCCTCGCGCGTGCTCAGGAAACGCTCGAGCAATACGGCGGCGACGATGACCGATCCGATCGCCGTCCCCTGCCAATAGGGATTGACGTTGAGGAGATTGAGGCCGTTGCGGATGAGAACCATGATCAGGACGCCGATGAAGGTGCCGATGATCGTGCCCCGTCCGCCGAAGAGGCTCGCCCCGCCAATCACCACGCCGGCGATCGTATCGAGCTCGAGCCCGTTCCCCGCGATCGGGTCGATCGAGAGAATGCGAGCGGCAAGGAAAACCGCGGCGACGGCGCTCAAGGCGCCCGAGATGACGTAGACCAGGATGCTATAGAAGTCGACCCGCAAGCCGGCGGCGCGCGCCGCTTCCGCATTGGATCCGATCGCATAGATCGTGCGCCCGCCCTTGGTGAACGTGAGATAGTACCAGGCGCCGGCATAAAGGATAAGCAGGACCAGGAAGTTGATCGGCACGCCGAGCACGCTATCGCTCGCGAGATTGGCCAAGGACTCTGGCAACTGCGTGATCGAGTTCGCGCCGCTGAGCACGTAGGCCATGCTGCGGCCGACCGACATCATGCCCAGGGTCACGATGAAGGCGGCGACCCGCCCCTTGGTGATGATGAAGCCGTTCACCAAGCCGGCGAGGCCGCCGGCGAGAATGGCGGCCACAATGGCCAGAGGCAGCGGCAGGGCGGCGAGCGCAAGCCCGAAGATGATCCCGGTCGCGCCGACCAGAGAGCCCACCGACAGATCGATGCCGCCGATCAGGATGACGAAGGTCTGGCCGATCGCCACGATCCCCGTGATCACCGACTGGTCCATCAGGTTGAGGATGTTGTTGAGCGTGAAGAAATAGGGCGAGATCAGCGACAGCGCGAGCGAGAGCAGCGCCAGCAGCGCCAGCATGCGCAGTTCGAGGCGGGCGCCTCGAAGGAGCCGGCGAATCGCCGCCGGTGGGCGCCGCGGCGCAGTCTTGATCCCGACCGCCATCTAGCGACCTCCGCTCGCCGCCATCGCCGCCGCGGCCGGTTCCCCGCGGACGACGCGCTCCACTTCGTGCGGCTCCGGTAGGGCGGCGCCCGCGGGAAGCGTCAAGCCCACATAGCCGAGATCATGACCGCGATGGCCGCGGAGCGGGACCAGGAGACTCGCTCCCGCTGGTTCGCTCAGGAAATGCCGGGGCCTCTCGCGGAGCGCGCGGGGGGTCCGGGCAGCTTCGATCTCAGGGAACGTCCCGCGCGAGAAACCGATGTCCGGCGCGCCCTCGGCGGCGACCGAGTCGAAGCAATAGAGACGATCGCCCTCGACCAGAATCCAGTAGGCGACGCCGCCGAACCGGCGCACAAGCTCCTCCAGCACGACATGCGTCGCCTCGGCGGAAGTGCGCGGCGCTGCGAACATCGCGAGCTTCTCGACGTCGACCAGCGCGCTTGGGATGCTGGTCACATCCGCGCCGTCGCTCACCACCACGATCCGATCCGAGACGCCGATGACCTCCTCGAAGTCGGACGAGACCAGCAGCACCCCCATCCCCTCACTCGCCAGCCGCCGGATCATCGCATAAACGACGCTGCGCGTCCCGATGTCGACGCCCCGGGTCGGCTCATCGAGGATCATGAGCTTGGGCGACATCAAAATCCATCGCGCCAGCACGACCTTCTGCTGCATGCCGCCGGAAAGCGTGAGGATGCCGTCGTCAAGGATGCGCGGTGGAAGGCCGAGCTCGTCCAGGAGCCGGGCAATCGTCGCGCGCTCATCGTCATAGCCGAGGCCAAAGCCGGACCGGCGCCCGAGATGGGCGAGAAGCAGATTCTCGCGCACGGTGAAGTCTGGCACGAGGCCCTGCCGGCGACGGTCCTCGGGGATGAAGCCGACGCCGGCGCCCACCGCCTCTCTCGGCGCGCCTGGCCGGTAAGGCTGGCCATCGAGGCGCACGGCGCCGCTCTCGATCCGCCGGAGGCCGAACAGGGCCTCGACGCATTCGGAGCGTCCGGCGCCCACGAGCCCGGCGAGGCCCAGAATTTCGCCCGCCGCGACGCTGAACGAAATGTCCTTGACCCGCGGCGGCGCAGCGAGATGCTCGACCTCGAGCACCGGGGCGCCACTTCTCCGCGCCCCTCTTCCGGCCGCGCCGTGCGCATAGATGTCGGCGATCTCGCGGCCGACCATCAGCCGCACCAGCTCAGCCGGGCGCATGTCGGTGGTCGGCGCCGCGTTGGCGACCACGCGGCCTTCACGAAAAACGGTGATGCGATCGGTGATCTCGAAAATCTCCTCGAGGCGATGCGAGACGAAGACCAGCGCCTTTCCCTGCTGGACGAGCAGCCGCATCACATCGAACAGCCGGTCCACCTCGTTGGGCGAAAAGGATGCGGTCGGCTCGTCGAAGATGATGATCCTGGCGTCGATCGCCAGCGCCTTCAGGATCTCGACCATCTGGCGCTGGCTCGCCGGGAGGTCCCGCAAAACCGCCCGCAGCGGCAGGCGCCCGCGCTGGCCGAACTCATCGAGTAGAGCGTCCGCGCGCTGGGAGAGCCTGCTCCAGGACAGTCGGCCGGGAGCGCCGAACTCCGGCAGGTAGATGTTCTCGAGCACGCTTAAGTCCGGCGCGAGGCTCGTCTCCTGCATCACGATCGCGACGCCGGCGCGGATCGCTTCG
>DATGHB010000453.1:0-2070 GCA_035308265.1 Roseiarcus sp. | reverse complement strand
AAGGCTCTTCATGGACATTGAACGAGGGTACGACGTTCGGCCCATTCCGTCCATTGCGCCAGGCCCTTCGCGCGTCCGGCTAGCGCGGGCCTCGCAGTCGCGGCGTCGCCGACCCATATAAGCTTAGGAGGCGCAGGATCCGCGAAGCGAGATCCGTTCCCGAAGTCTTCCCGCGGAGACGCCCAGATGAAAGAGCCGCGCAAGCCGTCGCCGCGCAAATCTCCGGCGGAGAAGAAGCTCGACGAGGGGCTCGAAGCGACCTTTCCCGCCAGCGATCCGCCCGCTCACACCACGCCGACCTCGATCGGCGGGCCTGCGCGCTCGAAGCGCGCGGCGCCCGAAAAGCCGGGCCGGCGCAGCTGACCGGGCTCGCGTCCTTCTTTTACGATCGGACGATGAACGTCCCGCTCTCAGCGTCGTCATCCGTCCCGTCGCGGTCGATCACGCGCAGGCTGTCGACGGTCGCCAGGCGCGGCCCCTTGCGCATCTCTGCGATCAGCGCTTCGACGCCCGCTGGCGAACCGCGAAGGAGCGCCTCGACCGCGCCGTCGGCCCGGTTGCGCACCCAGCCGGAAAGGCCGAGCCTCAGCGCCGCGCGACGGGTGAATTCACGGTAGCCGACGCCCTGGACGTCGCCCTCGACCAAAACTCGCCGGACGATGGCGCCCGTTTCGGTCATCGTGCGTTATCATGCGCGCAGGCAATGCGGCCCGACCGGTCGACGGTCGGCCGCGCCAGATGCGGAGGCGGCTCCATGACGCTCGAAGAGGTTTTCGACATCGCCCGGCGCAAGCGGTTTCTCGTCGTGACGACGGTCAATGAATCCGGCGCGCCGGAGGCGGCGCTGATGGGCTTTGCGCTCACGCCCGGAAACGAGGTCGTGTTCGACACTCTGTCGACCAGCCGCAAGGCGGTCAATCTCGAACGCAACCCCAGGGCCGCGCTGGTCATCGGCTGGGACGACAACATCTCGCTCCAGATCGAAGGCCCCGCCCGTCGGCCGGCCGGCGACGACCTTACGAGCGCCAAGGCCGCCTATTTCCGCGCATGGCCGGACGGGCGCGCCCGCGAGAACTGGCCGAACATCGCCTATGTCGTGGTCAAGCCGGAGTGGATCCGATATTCCAACTACGCCGCGGGTCCCCCGGTCGTCGAGGAGTTCAGGCTATAGCGCTGAAATCATCTCGTCCGGGCCCCCCGCCGCGCGCGGCCGAGCGCCCGCCTCCGGACGCGCGCCGAAAACACATTTCGGGAGAAATTATTCGCCTACCGCCTGACCACCGGATGCGCCTCGCGGGCCTGCCACCCTGAGCGCTCGAGCTCCGGGACGAGATGCTCCTCGAGCGGAAAGCCGACGCAGAGATAGGCGATGAAGGTCCACACCGACGAAACATCGAGCGCGTCGGCGATTTGCGCCGGATCGAGGATCGAGACCCAGCCCACGCCCAGCCCTCGGGCGCGCGCGGCGAGCCAGAACGTGTGCAGCGCGCAGACGGTCGAATAGCGGCGCGCCTCCGGCATGGTGCGCGCGCCCAGCCCATGACCCTGGGCGGTCGTCTCGTCGCAAAAGACCGCGATCTGGACCGGCGCGTCGCGAAGCCCGGCGAGCTTGAGCCTGGCGTACAGCGCCGCCCGTTCGCCGCTCAGGGCTAGCAGCGCCTCGCGATTGGCATTCTCGAAATTGGCCCTGATCGCGGCCCGCCGAGCCTGATCGTCGACCCGCACGAACCGCGTCGGCTGGCAGTTTCCCACCGAAGGCGCGAGCGCGGCGAGATCGAACAGTTCCGCCAGCGTCGCCTCGTCGGGCGCTTCCTGGGCGCGGAAATGGCGCACGTCGCGCCGCCAGGCGAGAAGCTCGGCGAAGGCCGCCCGGAAGGCGGCGTCGAAGTCAGGCGGTTCGCGGGACAGGGGCCAACTCCGTTTCTTCGCTTCCTCCGGCCGATCTGGATAGCGCGCGGGACGCTCGCCCGGCAAAGCAATTGATTCAACCGTCCATTCGTTCGCCCGCCGTCAGGGGGCTCCGACCGGCCGTAGGTAGTTTTGCCCATTGCGCGATTCGCCTTGGGCTGA
>DATGHB010000452.1:0-8520 GCA_035308265.1 Roseiarcus sp. | reverse complement strand
TTCGCTGAGCATCAACGATGTCTCGCGGGGCAAGCCCGATCCCGAGCCCTTTCGCGAGACCGCGCGGCGCCTTGGCGCGAAGCCCGAAGCGACAGTCGCCGTCGAGGACAGCGATCCCGGCGCCCGCTCGGCGCGCGCCGCCGGGCTCTTCGTCGTCGGCTACGCGCCGCACGGAAACGCCTTCGCCGGCGCCGACCGGTCGGTCGCGAAGCTCATGGAAGTGGTGACCCTGTTCGGGATCTGAGCGCGCTCGCGCGGCTTCAGTGCACGCCCTGAGTCAGGCCCTGGACGAAATAGCGGTTGAGCAGGATCATCATGGCGACGATCGGCAGCGTCGAGAAATGGGCCAGGGCTCCGAGCGTCCCCCAGGAAATGTCCTTGGTGCCGTAGGCAGAAAGAAGGGCGACTGAGATCGTCTTGGTGTCGGCCTTGGTGAGGAACATGGCGTAGAGGAAATCGTTCCAGGAGAACATGACGCAGAAAATCGCGCTGGCGATCAGGCCCGGGACCACCGCCGGGAGGGCGACCCGGAAGAAGGCGCCGAAATCCGAGCAGCCATCGATCCGCGCCGCCTCTTCGGTCGAGACCGGCGCGGCGCGAAAGAAGGAGAACATCATCCAGACGACGAAGGCGCTGTTGAGCGCGGTGTTGAGGATGATCACCGCCCACCAGGTGCCCAATAGCCCAATGTCGCGCATGAAAAGATAGAACGGGATCAGCGTCGCGATCGCGGGCACCGTGCGGATGATGAGAAAGAAATAAGCGAGCCAGATCGCGCGCGGACTTTCCGCGCGCGCCAGGGCGTAGCCCGCCGGTACGCCGATGAGGAGCGAGAGCGCGGTGGATCCGATGGCGATGATGAGGCTCGACTCGAGGAGCGCGCCCAAATTGAAGTAGCGGAACACGCTGAGAAAATTGTCGAGGGTCGGCGTGAACAGAAAGGTCGGGGGCGAAGCGAAGATGTCGCTCGTTGGCTTGTAGGCGATCGAGAATAGCCAGACGACCGGCGCGAGCGCGACCGCGACGACGACGCAGATCGCGAGGCGGCGTGCGATGAGGGCCAAGCGAGCGGGGTCAGCCATTCCGGTTCCTCGCGGGCTTCAGCGCGACAATGAACGCCGCCGCCATGACCAGGATGCAAACGACGATCACCGTGCTGACGGCGGAGGCCAAGCCGATGTTGAAGAATTCGAGCCCCTGCTTGACGCCATAGATCATCAGCGTGTTGGTCGCGTCCGCCGGGCCGCCGGCGGTGGTGACGAAGATGATGTCGAACACCCGGAAGGCGTCCATCATCCTTAAGATGAGCGCGAGAAAGGCGGCGGGAAGCAGGAGTGGCAGAATGATGAGCCGGAGCCGCTGGGCGGCGCTCGCGCCATCGACCGCGGCGGCCTCGAGAAGGTCGGTTCTCAGCGATTTCAGCCCAGCGAGCAGGATCAGCGCCATCAGCGGCGTCCATTCCCAGGCGTCGATCGCGATCAGCGTCGCAAGCGCGCGGTCGGGGTCAGCGAGCAGGCCGCGCGGACTGGACAGGCCGAGCTCGGCGAGCGGATAGCCAAGCATCCCGTATTCGGGACTGAGCAGCGCCTTGAACACCAGCCCGACCACCAGCGGCGTGACGGTCGCTGGGATAAGCAGAAGCCCCAGCGCGACCCGGTTGAACCAGTCGTCGCGCCACAACAAGAGCGCGACGCCAAGGCCGAGGACGAACTCAACCGTCACCGCGCCGAAGGTGAACAGGAACGTGTTGATCAGAGCGCTGTGCGCGGTCGGGTCCCGCCAAAGGCTAAGATAATTGTCGAGCCCGACGAAATGACGCGAGGCCGGTCGGATCAGGCTGTAGCTATCGAACGAGTACAGGAACCCCTGCAGCATCGGCCCGATCGCGACCGCCAGCACATAGATGAGGGCAGGCAGAGCCATCGCGGCCAGAAACATCTGGCGCTTGCGGGCGTAGGGCCAGCCGGTTGCGCGGGCCCGGGTGTCATGAGGACTCGCGGCGCCGTCGCGCGGAACAACGGTCACGTCGCGCTCGAAGCTTTTCGACGTTCAGCCCAGCCGGCTCGAAGCCGGACTCCCTCTCCCCGCTCGCGGGGAGAGGGCTGGGGTGAGCGGCCGGGCGAGCAGCCGAATCGCCTTATCGCCTCGCCCCTCATCCTGTCCTTCTCCCCGCTCGCGGGGAGAAGGGACGCTCGCCGACTCCACCTCGGCGCTAAATGCTTCAGGCGCGCGCTCCCGGCGTCATTTGAACAAAGCCTCGGCCTTCGCCTGAATGCCGTCCATCGCGGCCTTGGGGTCGGCCTGGCCGACCAGCACCGCGTTGATGGCGCCGCCGATCAGATCCTGCAATTCGGGATATTGCGGGATGCGAGGCCGGAAGTCGCCGTCGCCGTGCTCGAACGAGGTCGCGATCACCGGCAGGAATGGATATTTCGCGAGCAGGTCCGGGTCGGTCATTTCGCTCTTGCGCAGATAGCTCCCGGCGCCGCGCATGTTGAGCTCCTTGTGCACCGCCGGGCTCGTCACCCATTTGATGAACGCCCAGGCGGCCTCCTGCTTCTTCGGGTCGATGTCCTTGTTGATGCCGAGCGCCCAGCCGCCGATGCCGTATTCCTGCGGCAGCCCCTTGGCCATTGGGGTGAGCATGATCCCCGCCTTGCCGGCGATCTTCGAGACTTTCGGATTGTCGTAGTCGGCGGCGCCGATCGACCAGGTCTGCATGTTGGCGACCATTCCCTGCCGGAAGCTCTCCTCGCGCCCGCCCCAGTCGTAGTCGGCGGCGCCGGGAGGCGCGGCCTCGTCGAACAGCTTCTTGTAGGCGACGACGCTGGCGATATTGGCGGGCGAATTGAGCGCCGGCTTGCCATCCTTGTCGAGGATCGAGCCGCCGAACTGGCGATTGTACTGCATCCAGTCCTGCGCGACCGCGGGGCCCTTCTGGCCGTTGGCGACGAAGCCATAGATCTTCTTGCTCTTGTCGGTAAGTTTGAGGGCGTCGGCGACGAACTCCTCCATCGTCGCCGGCGGCTTCAGGCCCGCGGCTTCGTAGAGGTCCTTGCGGTAGGCGAGCACGTTGGCGTAGCCGGCGAACGGGAAGGCGACCTGCTTGCCGTGATAGCCGCCGAGCGAGGCCATGAGCGAAGGATAGATGTCGTCGACCTTGATCTCGGCCGCATCGCGCTTGATCCAGTCGGCGAGATCGACGGTATAGCCCGCTTCGGCGAATTGGCCGGACCAGACGATGTCGACGGTCGCGAGATCGTAGCCCTTGGTGTGCCCGACATAGTCGGCGGTGATCTTGGTGAGGAGCTCGGGGTAGCTCAGGATATCGACATTGACCTTGGCGCCGGTCAGCGCCTCGAACTGAGGCGCAATCTGCGCCAGCACCGCGGCAAACTGGTCGTTCTGCGAGGCGAGGTTAAGCGTCATGCCCTGATAGGGCTTGTCGGCGGCCCCTGCCCCGCCGAGGCCGAACAAGACCAGGACGCCAAATCCAAGCGCCGTCGCCCGACCGATGAACGGTTTCATGGCCCACCCTCTCCCTTTGTGATGACGACAAACAGGCTAGCATCTTGATTTTCGCCAGATCAAATGAAATTGCGCCGGGCCGCCGCTCAGAACGGGCGGCCGCATCTTCATCCGGCTCGAGAAAATCGCGTTCCGTGCGCGCGCGTGCTATAGGGGCGCAAGACTCGCATTGGAGGAGTTCATGGGTGCGGCGTCGGCGCGCGCTGCCTCCTCGCATACGTACGCCGCGGCCGGAAGCGGACTTGAGCGGGCGGTCGCGTGGTCGCGCGAGTGGAGCGCGGAATTCCCGTTCTGCCTGGCCAACCACCTGCCGATGGTCCTGGTCGCTCTCGGTCGCATGGGCGCGAGCCGCGATCGGCTCGACGCCTATTGCCAGATCTATCGCGAGCAGAACGGCCTCGTTCCCGTTCCGGAGCGGATCGGCAAGATCACGCGCGCCAATTGGCGCGAATCCCTGGGCCAGCGCGAGCGCGAGGGTGACTACCGCGCGTTCTTCGCCGGCGAAGTCGCGCGGCTCGGCGCGGCGCAGGCCGCCCTCCACTACCTTCCGCAACTCATCCCCGGCATTGCGGCAAGCGCCACCCACGCGCTCATGCGCATGGCCTATGCGACGCTGACCGACAGCGACGAGGAAACCGGCGTCGCGCTCGGCTACTGGGCCGCGACCTATCTTCCGCTTGGCCCCTCGCGGGGGGCAAAATCCTCGACCGGCGATCCGGCCGAGGTCCTCGCCTTCATGCACGGGCCGGAGACTTTCCGGCATGTCGAGCCCGAGCGCGATCTTCTTTGGCACTTCATGCGCGCGGTCGCCGAGAAGCCCGAATTCGCGCCCGTCGTCGACATGCTGGCGATCGGGCCCGAGACGCACGACCGGGCCGCGCGGCTTTCGCTCGCGCTCTACGCCGGAACGCTCGACTTTTGCGCGCTCCATGCGCTGACCGGCATGCACTGGCTGAGGCTGATCGCGCCGCGCACGCCCGATCCGGCCGCGCCTCTGCGCTATTTCTGGCAGGCGATCGCGGCGCTCGTGCCGAAAATGGGCTTTCCCGCTCTCCCCAGCGCGGACGAGCTCGAGGCCTGGCGTCGCATGCCCCTGCCCGACTGGCCCGAGATCCACTGCGAGGCGGTCGAGCGCGACGACGAGCACGATCTGAGCCTCGCGTTCTCCGCAAGCGAGGAATTCAAGCATTACGGCGACCGCCTCTACCAATATGCGGCGGCGAAGCGCCTGAACCTCGTCTGATGATCCTCGCCAACGCTCGCCTGCCCGACGGAAATTTCGCCGATGTGGAAATCGGCGGCGGTCTCATTGCGGCGCTGCATGCGCCCGGAGGCGCTGATGGCTCGGGCGAGCGCATCGATCTTGCCGGCGCGCTTCTCCTGCCGGCTTTCGTCGACGGCCACATCCATCTCGACAAGACGCATTGGGGCGCGCCGCGCCTGCCCCATGTCGAGGGACGCGTCGTGCGTGAACGCATCGCCGCCGAGCGCGCCCAGCGCCACAGCGTGGCGCTGTCGGTCGAAGCGCGCGCCTCGGCGCTCATCCGCACGCTGATCGCGAACGGGACGACAAGCGTGCGCAGCCACGTCGACATCGACAACGATATCGGCCTCGCCAATCTCGAAGCCGTGCTTAAGGTGCGCGAGGCCTTTCGCGACTGGATCGACATTCAGCTGGTCGCCTTCCCGCAAAGCGGCGTGACGACGGAGAAGGGAGCGTCCGACCTCATCGCTTCGGCGCTGATCGCGGGCGCCGATCTGATCGGCGGCCTGGACCCTGCCGGCTTCGACAACGATGTCAAAGGCCAGCTCGACATTGTTTTCGGCCTCGCCGAGGCTCTGGGCAAGGGAATCGACATTCATCTGCATGACGGCGGCGAAACCGGCGCGGCCGAGCTTCGCGACATCGCCGCGCGCACGATCGCAGCCGGGCTGCACGGGCGCGTGGCGGTCAGCCACGCCTTTGCGCTTGGGTCCATATCGTCAGACCTGTTCGCCAAGACCGCCGAGGCGCTCGCCCGCGCGGAAATCGCGATCATGACCTCATGCCCGCCATCGGCGCCCGTACCGCCGGTCAAGGCGCTCCGCGAGCGCGGGGTGACCGTGTTCGCCGGCTCCGACAACATTCGCGACTGCTGGTCGCCTTTCGGCAACGGCGACATGCTCGATCGCGCCGCGATCATCGCCCAGCGTCACGAGATGCTTACGGACAGCGAGCTCGAGCAGGCTTTCGCGCTCGTCACCAGCGAAGCGGACCAGGCGCTCGGGCGCCCTCATCGGGAGGTCCGCGCCGGCGCGGTCGCCGATCTCGTCGCGGTCGATGCGGCGAGCGTCGCCGACGCGGTCGTCGACCGGCCGCCACGAAGGCTCGTCATCCGCGCGGGGCGCATCGCCGCCGAGCGAGGCGTTGCGTCCGGCGCGCTTGCTTCGATCGAGCATCCTCGCGCGGACTGAGCTGGCCTGTCTCGCTTGACAGCCAGGCGTCGCGGGAGGAGCCTTGCTTGCCCGAGCGGCGCGCATTGGACATCGACATTAGGGGGATGTTCCGGCCATGCGGATCGCAATTTCGTCGCTGCTATCCCTGATCTGCTTGCTGGCGGCAGGATCGCAGGCGGCTCACGCCAGACTGATCGAAGTCAACTCCGTCAGCTTGTGTCGGTCCCGGAGCCGCCGACCGGAAGCCTGTTGCTGATTGGCGCGAGCCTGCTTGGACTCGGCCTATGGCCCCGGCCGCAAACGAAGACGTCGATCACCAGGACAGGTCGCGGCGCTGCATTGTCGCTGTAGGCTTGCGCGGCGGGCGCGCGGCGGCGGAGCGAGGAGTTCGGCCGCGAAGCCCTCGCCCCGGCCCCGAGGCGGTGGTCGTCTCGGCACCAACCAAACGGAGGATATGTCATGACGCATCAAGGCAGGATATTGGCGGTCGCTGCGGCGGCGGCATTGCTGAGCGGCGCGGCGCCGGCCGCGTGGGCGGACGGCTGGATCGCAAGCTGGGGGGCGAGCGATGTCTTTCCTGTCGGTCAGGACATCAACTACCAGACGCTGCGGCAGGTCGTGCGCCTGAGCGCCGGCGGCAAGCAGGTGCGCGTGCGCTTCTCCAATGAGACCGGCCATTATCCGCTGGTCATCGGCTCGGCCCATATCGCCAAACCCGTGTCCGGCGCGCCGATCGGCGCGATCGACGTTGCGACCGACCGCGCGCTGACCTTCGGAGGACTGGGCGGGGTCACCATTGCGCCGGGCGCCGCCGCGTTGTCCGACCCGGTCGACATGGAGGTCGCCCCGCTGTCGAAGCTCGTCGTCAGCCTGTTCGCGCCACGCTGGACTGGCCCCTCCGTCATCCATCTGGACGGAGTGGCGACAACGCAGATTTCGGGCGATGGAGACTTCACCTCCGCGGCGGCGATCCCTTCGCCGAAGACTTCGACATCCCGCTTCTTCCTCGACGAGGTGGATGTCGAGGCCGCCGGCCAGCCAGCGGTGGTCGTCACGCTCGGCGACTCGATCACCGATGGCTACCGTTCCGAGGTTGACGCCAACCATCGGTGGCCCGACAGGCTGGCCGAGCGGCTGGCGGCCCGTCCGGGCGCCGAGCCGGTCGGCGTGGTCAACGCCGGAATCAGCGGCAACCGCATCCTGCACGATCACCCGGAGGATCTGTTCGGTCCCAGCGCCCTGGCCAGGCTCGATCGCGACGTCCTGTCCGTGCCTGGACTGCGCTGGGTGGTGCTGATGGAGGGCATCAACGACATCGGCCATTCGACCAGCGCCGATCTCCCCGAACAGGAGGTGTCGGCGCAGGACATCATCGAGGGGATGAAGCAGATCATCGCGCGCGTGCATGAGCGCGGGGCGAAAATCTACGGCGCGACCCTCACCCCATACGAGAACACGGTTTTCCACGGCTACTATCAGCCGGCGGGAGAGGCCAAGCGTGAGGCGGTGAACGAATGGATTCGCCGCGGCGGGTATTTTGACGCGGTGATCGATTTCGACGCCGCGGTGCGCGATCCCGACCATCCGACCCGGATGCGCCCCGACTTCGATGTCGGCGACCACCTCCACCCGAACGACGCCGGCTATCGGGCGATGGGCGACGCAGTCGACCTGAAGCTGTTCCAGTAGCCCAGCGGCGCACGCACGAAGCGCGACGGCCACAGCGCCGTCGCGTTCGATCAGTGGCTGACCGGCCCGGTGAGGAGCACCGCCGCGGCGCGGGCGCCGGCGTCCGCCACGGCCGGATCGGGCGCCGGGCCGAGAGCGCCGACCGAGTAGAGAAAGAGCCCCACCGCCAGGACCGCGCCAATTGCGACCGCCACCGAGATCAGGCCGCGATCGTGGGGCAGATAGGCGCGGTAGAATTCCGCCTGTTTGCCGATCCCATCCATTACGGCCTCCATCGCCAGTCTTCTCCTGTTTGGCCCCCCTTGAAGATCCTTCCAGACAGGCCTGGTTTTAACTATGTCGCCGGCGGCCGCGCTGTGACGTGCGTCACACTGTGACATTGGAGTCACATGTGCGCTCTCGACTCTCGTCCCGCCTCGGGATCCGGTGTGACGGAGCCGTGAGCCAGTCAGGGTGACCGGCGCTTCCACCACCCGCGCGCGAGCTCGGCCGCGAGCCGCTTTTCCGCGTCGGCCCGCTGCGCCTGTTCGACAGCGAGGTCCGCGGTCATCTGGTCGACTCTGGCGGACATCCGGTCGGCCAGGGTCCGCTCCAAGGCCAGATCGGCGGCATGGCGCGCCTGGCGCACCGCGAATTCGGCCGCCTGCTGCTCGGCGCGCAACTCGGCGGCGGCGAGCTGGGCTTTCAGCGTCTCGACATGGGCTTCGAGCGCCCGGATGACCCGATTGGCGAGCGCCCGTTCGTCCACCACCCGAGCCCTGAGGGAGCGATCGTCGGTGGCCCGAACGACGTCGTTCCAACCCTCGGGCGGCCGAATCCGCGTGCGCTTGTCGTTTCCGAGGGTCTTCTGCCAACGGCCGCGCTTGG
>DATGHB010000451.1:0-2650 GCA_035308265.1 Roseiarcus sp. | reverse complement strand
GACCGGCCTCAGACCCCCGTCCCGATCTATGTCGCCGCGGCCGGCGCGCTGATCGCGAAATATGCGGGCCGGATGGGCGACGGCCTGATCTGCACCAGCGGCAAGGCGCGCGAGCTCTATACCGGGACGATCTTGCCGAAGGTCATGGAGGGGCGAAGCGAAGCCGGCTCGCGCGCGCCCGACTATGAACGGATGATCGAGGTCAAGGTCTCGTTCGACACGGATATGAAGCGCGCGATGGAGGACACCCGGCAATGGGCGGTTCTCGCCCTGACTCCGGAGGAGAAGGTTTCCGTCCATAGTCCCGAAGAGATGGAGCGACTCGCCGCCGGCCTTTCAGCCGAGCGCGCCGCCAGCCGCTGGATCGTCTCGGACGATCCGGACGAGCATGTCGAACGCATAGCCTATTACGTCGATCTCGGCTTCGACCATCTCGTCTTTCACGCGCCCGGTCCCGATCAGGAGCGGTTCATTCGGCTCTATGCCGATCAGGTCCTGCCTCGCCTTCGCCGCCGCTTCGGCGGGACCGGCGAAACGCTGAAGGGCGCATGACGGCTCTCGAAGGCATTGGCTTGCAGGTTCTGGGCTTGCCCGGCCTGCCCCTGATCAAGGCGGGCGACGATCTGGCTTCGCTCATCGCCTCGGCGCTCGAGCGCAATGGCGTTCAGCCGCGTGCTCAAGATGTGCTTGTCGTCGCGCAAAAGATCGTCTCGAAGGCTGAGGCGCGCGCCGTCGACCTCGCCGCGGTCGAACCCTCGGCGAAGGCCCGCGCGCTCGCGGCGGAAGTCGGCAAGGACCCGCGGCTGGTGGAAGTCATCCTTTCCGAGACGGCTCGCGTCGTGCGCGCGCGCCGCGGCGTCCTGATCGTCGAGCACAAGCTCGGCTTCATCATGGCGAACGCCGGCGTGGACCAGTCGAACGTCGGGCCCCACGACGGGTCTGCCCATGTGCTTCTGCTGCCGGAGAACCCGGACCGGAGCGCGGAGGCCTTGCGGCGCGGGCTCAAGGCCGCGACCGGGATCGACATCGGCGTCGTCATCAACGACAGTTTCGGGCGCCCCTGGCGCCAGGGAACGGCCGGGGTCGCGATCGGCGTCGCGGGCCTTCCCGCGCTCGTCGATCTGCGCGGACGGCCTGACCTTTTCGGCCGAAAGCTCGAGGTCAGCGTGATCGGCTTTGCCGATGAAATCGCCGCCGCCGCTTCGCTCGCGATGGGCCAGGCGGACGAGGCGCTGCCCGCGGTCCTGATCCGGGGCTTGAGCTGGTCCGCCCCGGATTCGACCGCGGCCAGCATCGTTCGCCCCCCCAATGAGGATCTCTTTCGATGAAGAGGGATCTGGTGGTCGCCCTGTCCGGAGGGATCGGCGGCGCCAAGCTTGCGCTCGGCCTGAGCCGGATCGTCGAGCCGCACAATCTCATTGTCGTCGCCAATGTCGGCGACGATTTCGAGCATTTCGGCCTCTATATCTCCCCGGACGCCGACACGCTGATGTACACGCTCGCCGGTCTCGACAATGCGAAGTTCGGATGGGGCAGACGCGACGAGACCTGGTCGTTCATGGAGACGCTCGCGGCGCTCGGCGGCGAGGACTGGTTTCGCCTTGGCGACCGGGACCTTGCCGTTCATGTCGAGCGCACCCGCCGGCTGCGGCGCGGCGAAACTTTGTCGGCCGTCACCGCCGACTTCTGCCGCCGCCTCGGCGTCGACCCCCGGATCGTGCCCGCGACCGACGACCGGCTGCGGACCCGATTGCGGACCGACGCGGAATGGCTCGATTTTCAGGATTATTTCGTGCGCCTTCAGTGCCGTCCCGTCGTGCGCGAGCTCGCCTTCGTGGGCGCGGAGGAGGCGCGCCCTCATCCGGATCTTCTCGCGGCGCTTGGCGACGAACGGCTGCGCACGGTCGTCATCTGCCCGTCCAACCCGTTCATCAGCGTCGAGCCGATCCTGGCGGTGCGGGGCATGCGTCAGGCTCTGTCCGCATGCGCCGCGCCTGTCGTCGCGGTTTCCCCCATCATCGGCAGGCAGGCGGTGAAAGGTCCGACCGCCAAAATGATGGCGGAGCTGGGAATGACCCCGAGCGCCGCCGCGGTGGCGAAACGCTACGACGATCTCACCGATGGCTATGTGATGGATGTCGAGGACGCGGCGGAAACGGCTCAGGTCGCAACGAGGGTGACGCTCGCCCCCACGCTAATGGCGACGCTCGAGGAGCGCGAGCGCCTGGCTCGCGTCGTCCTCGAGGCGGCGGACGCGCTTTCCTCCTCGAAACGCGGGCGAGACCCCGTCGCGTGACGGGCATCTTCGCCGTCGTGCCGGTGAAGGAGCTGAACGGCTCGAAGCAGCGGCTCTCGTCATGCCTGAGCCCCGGGGAACGCCGCGCGCTCGCCACTGTCATGCTCGAGGATGTGCTTGGGGCTCTGAGCGCGGTCGATGACCTCGCCGGCCTCCTGGTCGTCACGGTCGATCCCGTCGCGACATCGCTTGCCCGCCGCCACGGCGCGCGCATCGTCGGCGAAGGGGCGCGCGAGGGCCATACCGGCGCGGTCACCGCCGCCCAGCGCCTGCTTGCGCGCGAGGGCCGGGCCGGCATGATGACATTACCCGGCGACATCCCGCGCGTGTCGCCAGCCGAGATCGCCGCGACGC